>NZ_JBHTDM010000005.1:0-173070 GCF_042666535.1 Brachybacterium sp. GCM10030252
CCGAAGTCCGGCTCCCACGTGGCGTCGTTCACGAACAGCGGTACCACGATCACCACGGCGTCGGCCTGCGGGATCGCCTCGGCGTAGTCGGTCGTCGCCCGCAGCTGGCCCGCCGGGACCAGTTCGCTCAGCTTCTCCTGCAGCTGCGCCTCGCCCGGGAACGGTTCTCTCGCCTGGTTGATCAGCTCGACCTGGCGGGGATTGGTGTCCACGCCGATGACCTCGTGCCCTGCATCGGCGAACTGCACCGCCAGCGGCAGCCCGATCTTCCCCAGTGCCACGACAGCTGTCTTCACGGCGATTCCTCCTCCTGCGGCGCCGACGGGGCGCCGTGTACGCGATGACGGCCACCGGCGGCGGCCCACCGGGACAGGGTATCCTCCTCGGGCGTCCGGGAAGGTCAGTCCCGCACCGTCACGTCGTCGAAGCCGCAGTGTCCGCGCGGCCCCGAGATCCGGGCCGCGCGGAGCCCAGAAGGAGAGCCCTTGAGCACGTCCGAGCCCGAGCGCGAAGGGCCCGATCCGGGAGCCGAGAGCACCTGGTTCGTCGTCCCGCTGTTCAACGAGGGCGCGGTCGTCGGCGACGTGATCCGTGACCTGCGCATGCGCTACCCGCTGGTGGTCTGTGTGGACGACGGCAGCCAGGACGACTCCGCCGCCATCGCGGCCGACGCCGGTGCCGCCGTGGTGCGCCACCCCTACAACATGGGTCAGGGAGCGGCGCTGAAGACGGGCATCGACTATGCGCTCAGGGACCCGGGCATGCGGCAGGTCGTGACCTTCGACTCCGACGGCCAGCACCAGGTCGATGACGCCGCCTCGATGATCGCCATGCGCGAGGCCGAGGGCGTCGACATCGTGCTCGGTTCCCGCTTCCTCGACGCGCGCACCCAGCCGGGACTGCTGAAGCGGATGGTGCTGCGGGGAGCGGTCTGGTACTCGAACCTCACCAGCGGCGTGCGCCTGACCGACGCGCACAACGGGCTGCGCGTGATCGGCCGGGAGGCGTGCGAGAAGCTCACCATCGAGCAGAACCGGATGGCCCACGCCTCCGAGATCGTCGAGGAGATCGGCCGCCACGGCTTCACGGTGCGCGAGCACCCGGTGCACATCCTCTACACCGACTACTCCCGGTCCAAGGGCCAGTCGATGCTGAACTCCGTGAACATCGTCATCGACATGCTCTTCCGCTGACCTGCGGGAAGCGCGGCGCGGGCCGCAGGGACGTTCCCGCGGGAACGCCTCCGCGACCCCGCGGGAACGTCTCCGCGCGAGCCCGCGGGAACGTCTCCGCGCGAGCCCGTCCTATCCCTCCGCGGGGGCCTCGGCCGAGCCGTCCTCGATGGAGTCGAAGAACGCGGCGATGTCGTCGTCGTCCGTGAGGATCGCGATCCCGGAGTTGTTCGTCCGGTACTCCGGATCCTCGATCGGCATCGCCAGCGTGGTGCCCTCGTTCATCGCCTTCCGTGCCGTCAGCGCCATGCGGCCGGCGGCGAAGATGCCGGTGCCCTCGCTGGTGATCAGGGCGTCCGAGCCCGCCCCGGCCAGGCGCACCTGCGCGATCGGGTTCAGCAGCACCGAGGGCGAGGTGGCGCGGTCCATCAGCGCGCCGACGAACTGCTGCTGACGCTGCTGGCGACCGATGTCTGCCGTGGGGTCGAAGTAGCGGGCCCGCACGAAGGCGAGCGCCTGCTCACCGCCCACGTCGTGGCAGCCCTCGGTCATGGACAGACCGGACTTCTCGTCCTCGACGTCCTGATCGATGCACAGGTTCACGTGTCCCACGGCGTCGACCATCCCCGAGACGCCGTCGAAGCCGATCTCCACGTAATGGTCGATGGTCAGGCCCGTGAACTCCTCCACGGTCTCGACCAGCAACGACGCCCCGCCGAAGGCGAAGGCGGCGTTGAGCTTGTAGCCCCCGTGCCCGGGGATGTCCACCAGGGTGTCGCGGGGCAGGGAGACGAGATAGCTGTTCCCGCCCGGGGCCTTGTGCAGCAGCATGATCGTGTCGGTGCGGGCGCCCTCGGTGCCGTCGTCGCCGACCGCGTCACCGCCGCGCCGGTCCGAGCCGGCGATCAGGTAGGTCGTGCCGGGCGTGTTCTCGGCCTCCGAGAGGGCGTCGATGTGCTCGATGCGGCTGTTGGCCCACAATCCCAGGCCGGCTCCCCAGCCCAGCACGATGACCAGCAGGAGCACGAGCAGCGTGGCACCCAGCCGCATCGGCCGCGGCACGCGCGACCGGCGCCGGGGGTTGCGGCCCGCCCCGGGAGGCGGTGGCGGGGGAGGGCCGCCGGGGCTGTCGGGTCCGCCCGGATCGGCGAGGCCGCCGGCCTGCCCCGCAGTGCGGTATCCCTGTCCGTGGTGATGGACGGGAGCGCCAGCCGACCCTGCAGGCCGGCCCGGCCCGGGCCGAGGCTCCTCGGCGCGAGGCAGCGGCCGGGTGGGAGCGGGTCCTCCGTTCCGCGGCTCCGCGTTCCCGGGTCGCGGCACGGGGCGGGCGCTGCCTCCGGCGCGGGCGCGGCTGCCCGCAGGTCTGCGGGGTCCTCCGCGTCGCGGGGAGCGGGGCGGCTCCTGATCGCTCACAGCGGTCTCCTCTCCGGCCGGGGCCCGGCTGGTGTCTCGTATAGCGCCCGCCAGAGTAGCGGGCCGTGCGGCCCGACCGTCCGTGCCGTCGGACCGATGCCCGCGATGTCCCGAGAACATTCCGCGAACCTTCACACGTCCGGCATCCGGCCGGTGTCCTGGCCAGTCGTGGTCTCCGTACACTGGGACCCGCGCCGCCGAGGCGGCCACGCTCACCAGCAGGAGGCGACGTGACCCCATCCGCACCCGCAGGCGGCCAGATGCCGTCAGCAGGGACCGCTCACCCCGACGCCGCGACAGCACGGGTCGTCGCCGTGGTCGTCACCTACAACCGCGAGCAGCTGCTGCGCGCGTGCCTGGACGCCCTGGAGGCCCAGGAGCGCCGGCCGGATGCCGTGGTGGTCATCGACAACGCCTCGAGCGATCTCAGTGGCACGGTGGCCGACGAGCACCCGATCGGGGCCGACGTCGTCCACCTGCGGCGCAACGTCGGTGGGGCGGGCGGCTTCGCGGCCGGGATCGCCCGCGCCCTGGCGCGCCACGGAGCCCAGTGGATCTGGCTGATGGATGACGACACCATCCCGCGGCCCGGCGCTCTCTCCGCGCTGCTGAGTGCGCTGGAGGCCTCCCCGGTACGGCTGAGCGTGCTGAGCTCGCGCGCGGTCTGGACCGACGGGCGCGATCACCCGATGAACAGTCAGCGCGTGCGCCTGGGGGCGAGCGCGCAGGAGCGCCGCGACGCGGCTCGTGCGGGCGGTCATCCCATCCGCACCGCGAGCTATGTCTCGGCCCTGCTCAACGGTGAGGACGTGCGCCGCCTCGGGCTCCCGTGCGCGGACTACTTCATCTGGTCCGACGATTTCGAGCACACCGGCCGCCTGCTGCGCCACGGCCGCGGCCTCCACGTGCGCGACTCGGTGGTCGAGCACCGCACCGTGCGCTTCGGGGACGCCCAGGCCAACCCGGGCTCCCGCTTCTACTACGACGTGCGCAACCGGCTGTGGGCGCTGCTGCGCACCAGGTCCTTCACCCCCGTGGAGCGGGTCCTGTACGGCGGGCGCACCGCGCTGGGATGGGCGGGACAGCTCGTGCGCCACCGCGGCGACCTGCTGGGAGTCGGCACCCGCGGACTGCTGGCCGCGCTGCGCCGAGGGCCGCGCCCGACCGCCGTGGTGCTGCAGGCCGACGGGGAGATCGCGGCCGACGTCCGCGCCATCGAACGGGCGGCCGGCCGGTGAGCTCATCCCCGTTCGCGACACCGCCCTTCGCCGTCCTGATGCCCCTGTGGGGGCGCGATGTGCCCGCGCGCGTCGAGCTGGCCCTGGCCTCCGCGACGCTCGAGCAGGAGCTCCGGCCGGAGCTGCTGATCCTCAGCGTCGACGGCCCGCTGCCTCCGGCGCTGGAGCGGCTCGTCGAGCGTGTCGGATCCGGCGAGTTCGGCCCCGCCCGGGTGCTGCGCCACGAGACCCATCGCGGAGTCGCGGCCGCGCTGCAGGACGGGCTGGAGGCCTCGCCCCATGAGATCGTCGCCCGGGCCGACGCCGACGATCTCTGCCAGCCCCAGCGGTTCGCCCTGCAGATCCCGCGCATGGAGGGCTCCGCGCCTCACGGCCACGAGGGAGAGTGCGAGCCGCTCGACCTCCTCGGCGGCGCGATGCGGGAGTTCAGCGACCGGGTCGCACCCGGCCGGGGGCCGCTGCGCACCCGTCCGCTGACGCACCGCGACATCGTCGCCTACATGCCCCACCACAGTCCCTTCCACCACCCCACCGTGGTGATGCGGCGCTCGGTCGCGCTCGCCGTCGGCGGCTACCGCGACCTGCCGCTGCTGGAGGACTACTGGCTCTGGGAGCGCATGATGCTGGGCGGGGCAAGGATGGCGAACCTCTCCGAGGTGGTCGTCGACTACCGGGTCGAGGACGAGCTGTTCGCGCGCCGTGGAGGCTGGCGGCTGTTCTCGAGCGATGTGCGTCTGCAGCGTCGGCTGCTCGCCGACAAGGTCACCTCGCCCGCGCTGTGCCTGCGCAACCTCACCCTGCGCGGCGCCTACCGTTTCGCGCCCGGATGGGCCCGGCGACTGGGATACCGCCAGTTCGTGGAGAAGGCGGTCCAGGAATGACCTCGCGGCACGAACCCACGATGAGCGTGCCCACACTGTCCGACGCGCCGTGCCGACGTGCTCGGGCGCCCCGCCCGCTCCGCTACTGTGATCGGGTCTCCGGCGGACCTCCCGCCTGCTTCGAAAGGATCCTCTGTGTCGACTCCTGATCTCCTCATCGTCGGCTCGGGCCTGTTCGGCCTGACCATCGCCGAGCGCGCGGTGGCCGAGCACGGCGCGAAGGTGACCATCATCGACCGCCGTCCCCATCTCGGTGGCAACGCCTACTCCGAGGCCGATGAGCAGACGGGCATCGAGGTGCACAAGTACGGGGCCCACCTGTTCCACACCTCGAACCCGCGCGTGTGGGACTACGTGAACCGGTTCACCGAGTTCACCGGCTACCAGCACAAGGTGTACACGAACCACCGCGGCGTGGTGTACCCGATGCCGATCAACCTGGGCACCATCAACCAGTTCTTCCAGGCCGCCTACTCGCCCGGCGAGGCGCGGGCGCTGATCGCCGAGCAGGCCGGTGAGCTCGCCGGCACCGATCCCGAGAACCTCGACGAGAAGGGGATCTCCCTCATCGGTCGCCCGCTGTACGAGGCGTTCATCAAGAACTACACCGGCAAGCAGTGGCAGACGGATCCCAAGGACCTGCCCGCCTCCATCATCTCCCGCCTGCCCGTGCGCTACACATACGACAACCGGTACTTCAACGACAAGTACGAGGGCCTGCCCGCGCAGGGATACACGGCGTGGCTGGAGCGGATGGCCGATCATCCCGACATCGAGGTGCAGCTGGAGACCGACTACTTCGACACCTCGCAGCCGCTGAACAAGGACGCCACCCGCGGGAACCTCCCCGTCGTCTACACCGGCCCCATCGACCGGTACTTCGACTACGAGCAGGGCCGACTGGGCTGGCGCACCATCGACCTCGAGACGGAGCACCCCGAGGTGGGCGACTTCCAGGGCACCTCGGTCATGAACTACGCCGACGCGGAGGTGCCCTACACCCGGATCATCGAGCCGCGCCACTTCCACCCCGAGCGCGACTACTACCCGGACGATCGCACCGTGATCCAGCGCGAGTACTCCCGCTTCGCCGAGTCCGGGGACGAGCCGTACTACCCGATCAACTCCGGCGGTGACCGCGAGACCCTGCTGGCCTACCGGGAACTGGCCGACGCCGAGCCGCGCACGCTGTTCGGCGGCCGCCTGGGCACCTATCAGTACCTGGACATGCACATGGCCATCGGCTCGGCCCTGTCCATGGCCGACAACAAGCTGGCCGACCTGCTGCGGGCGTGACCCGCCCGCCCCGCCGAGCCGGGGCACCCCACCAGCGCCGACGAGGAGCACCATGAATTCGACCCCTGCCCCTGCTGCACCGCACCAGGAGGCCGCTGCCTCCGCAGCCAGCAGCGACGGCGTCGCCCCGCAGCGGCTGCTGCAACGGGTGATCCTGCCCGCCGAGGCGTCCCCGGACGTCGTCCCGCTGTACATCGAGGCGGAGGACGCCCGCTCGGGCGTCACCGGCGGCTCGTTCGGCCTCGGCGGCAACGCCGGGACCGCCGGCGGGCAGGAGGAGGCCTCCGGCTCGCGGTTCGGCTCGCACGCACAGGTCGAGATCAGCGAGCTGGACGACCGCCACTCCGTGCGGATCCCCGCCCATGCCATGCGCTCGTTCGGCACCTATTTCAACGCCTTCCCCGCGGCCTACTGGCGTCGCTGGACCCCGGTGCGCAGGATCCGCCTGACCGTGCGCACCGCCGGATCCGGCCACCTGGTGGTGATGCGCTCGACCGCGCGCGGCACCCTCCAGCGCCATGAGTCCCGCACCGTCAGCGGCGCTGGCGACCAGGTCTTCGACCTGCCGCTGACCGCCTTCGGCGACGGCGGCTGGTACTGGTTCGACGCCTACGCGGGCAGCGAGGACCTCACGGTGATGGGCGCGCAGTGGACGGCCGACGCCGACCTCGCCCGCACCGAGGGCAGCTTCTCGATCTCCATGACCACCATGAATAAGGTCGAGTACTGCCTGGACAACATCCGCACGATCGCGGAGGACCCGGACCTGCGCGCCCTGCTGGACGTGATGTACGTCGTCGACCAGGGCTCCGACCGGCTCACCGACCACCCCGACGAGCTCGGCCCGCTCCAGGAATCCCTCGGTGGGCAGTTGCAGATCATCGAGCAGGGCAACATCGGCGGCTCCGGCGGCTTCTCCCGCGGGATGTACGAGGCCGCGACCGCGGGCACCTCGACCTACGTCATCAACTGCGACGACGACATCGTCATCGAACCGGAGTCCCTGATCCGGATGACCACGTTCGCCGACTTCGCGACGAAGCCGACGATCGTCGGCGCGCACATGTTCGACCTCAACAACCGTTCGGTGCTGCACACCTTCGGCGAGGTCGTCGATCCGTGGCGCATCCAGCCCGCACTGGCCAACCCCTCCAGCGAGATGGGGCACGACTTCACCCTCGCCCCGCTGCGCTCGACCCCGTGGCTGCACCGCCGCGCCGACGTGGACTACAACGGCTGGTGGAGCTGCCTGATCCCCACCGAGACGGTGCGCGCGATCGGGCTCAGCCTGCCGGTGTTCATCAAGTGGGATGACGCGGAGTACGGACTGCGGGCCAAGAAGGCCGGATACCCCACGGTCTCGCTGCCCGGCGCCGGCGTGTGGCACATGAGCTGGGTCGACAAGGACGACCTCGTCGGCTGGCAGGCCTACTTCCACGAGCGCAACCGCCTGATCACGGCCCTGCTGCACTCGCCGTACGAGCGTGGCGGCCGGGTGATCAAGGAATCGCAGTTCATGGACGTCAAGCACTTGATCTCCATGCAGTACTACACCGAGGCCGGCCGCCTCATGGCTCAGCGGGACGTGCTCGAGGGCCCCGGTGCCCTGCACCCGGCGATCGGCACCAAGCTGCCCGAGATCCGCGCGATGGCCTCCGACTTCGACGACGCGGTCGCGAAGAAGGATCAGGACCTCTACCCGCCGGTCCACGTCGACAAGCCCCCGCGCAAGGGCCGGCCCTTCACCGAGCCGCGCCGGGTGCTGCTGCCCGCATGGACGGCCAAGACCCTGGTCAAGCAGCTCATCAAGCCGCCCAAGCCGCGGGCCGATGAGAACCCGCAGGCCGCGATCGCCCACCTCGACGCCAAGTGGTGGCGGCTGTCGGCCTACGACAGTGCACTGGTCTCGAACGCCGAGGGCACGCAGGTCGCCTGGTACAAGCGCAGCCCGCAGCAGGTGCGCGAGATGCTTGCCGAGGCGATCCGCGCGCACGTCGAGCTCCACCGTCGCTGGAACGCCCTGGCGCGCGCCTACCGGGAAGCCAGCGGGGCGATCACCAGCTTCGAGGCCTGGGAGAAGACCTTCGCGGACAACCCCGCGCCGGTGCGCGAGATCGATCGCGCAGACGGCCGGGAGTCAACCGGGACGAGCGGAGGCTCGACGGCGTGAACGACGCAGTCGAACCGCGCACTGCGAAGGTCCCCTCGCGCGCCGAGCAGGCCGAGGGGTGGCGGGCGCCGGGGCAGGACGCCGGCTGGCTGAACCCGCTGACCGAGCGCTTCCTGCTGCGGCTGCTGGTGCGCAAGGAGCTTCGGGTGCGCTACCGCGGCAGCGTGCTGGGCATGGTGTGGAGCTACGTGAAGCCCGCCGTGCAGTTCATCGTGTTCTACATCGCGCTCGGGGTGTTCCTGCAGCTGTCCAAGGGGACCCCGGCCTACGCCGTGTACCTGTTCAGCGGCATCGTCGTCATCAACCTCTTCGGCGAGGTGTTCGGCAACGCCACGCGCTCGATCACCGGCAACCAGGCGCTGGTCTCGAAGATCTACCTGCCCAGCCAGCTGTTCCCCTGGTCGAGCATGATCGTGGCGCTGGTGCATTTCGTCCCGCAGCTGCTGGTGCTGGTGGTCGGCGCGCTGCTGATGGGCTGGATCCCCTCGTTCACCTCCGCGGTCGCCTTCGGACTCGGCATGATCATCCTGCTGGTGTTCACGATGGGACTGGGCATGATCACCGCTGCCCTGAACGCCGCCTTCCGGGACGTCGAGAACTTCGTGGACCTCGTGGTCATGGTCGCCACCTGGCTCTCGCCGGTGCTGTATCGGATCTCCATGGTCCAGGAATCGATCGACGGCACGATCTGGTGGTGGCTGTACCAGCTGAACCCCCTGACGATCGTGGTCGAGCTGTTCCACACCGCGTTCTGGCGCTACAGCGAGCCCGTCGTGCTCAAGGTGCCCACGGATCCGACCCTGGTCACGCCCGGGGAGCCCTACGGGCTGTGGTGGGCCGGACTGCTGATCGCAGGGGCCGTCTTCGTCCTCGGCACCATCGTGTTCGAGCGCTCCAAGCGGCGCTTCGCCCAGGAACTGTGAAGGGAGGAGGCCCGTGAGCCCGAACGTGCAGGACATCCCCGACTCCGCAGCCGTCCCCACCGACCGCGAGATGGTGCGCATTCAGCGCGTCACCAAGCAGTTCTCCCTGCGTCATGATCGCGCGCTGAAGGAGCTGGTCTTCTCCGCGCTGCAGCGCAAGAAGCTGGCCGATACCTTCCTCGCGCTGGACGACGTCGACCTCACCGTCCATGCGGGGGAGACCGTGGGCCTGATCGGGTTCAACGGCTCCGGCAAGTCGACGCTGCTCAAGACCATCTCCGGGGTGCTGTTCCCGGACCGCGGGCGGGTGCTGCTGCGCGGGCGCGTCGCCGGGCTGATCGAGGTCGGCGCCGGCTTCCACCCCGACCTCTCGGGACGCGAGAACGTCTACCTCAACGGTGCGATCCTCGGGATGAGCCGCGAGCAGATCGACGCGAAGTTCGACGACATCGTCGCCTTCAGCGAGATCGAGGAGTTCATCGACACCGACGTGAAGTACTACAGCTCGGGCATGTTCCTGCGGCTGGCGTTCGCCGTCGCCGTGCACACCGAGCCGGACATCTTCCTGGTCGACGAGATCCTCTCCGTCGGGGACGAGCCGTTCCAGCGCAAGTGCCTCCAGCGCATCCGCGAGCTGCAGCAGGCCGGGCGCACGATGATCGTGGTCTCCCACGAGCTCGAGATGCTCGAGAAGCTGTGCTCGCGCATCGTGGTGCTGCGCAAGGGCGAGATCGTCTACGACGGCGATCCCACCGAGGCCGTGCGCACGCTCCGCGCGAGCTGACACGGCTGAGCGGGTCGCCCGGCTCAGGCTCGGCCGGTCACCGACTCCTCCTGCGCCTGGCGCTCGCTCACCGCGGCGGCGGGGCCGACGATGCCGCCCCCGGCCAGCAGGGCAGCCAGCACGGCCGGCGCCGATTCCAGCCCGTCCCCGGCCACCAGCAGCCGGGGCGGTGCCGACGTCGACGCAGTCCCGTCGCCGGCTGCTGCAGCCACCGGGTCCGGTCCGCTCCAGGCCGGCAGAGCCACGCCGAGCCGGTCCGAGCTGGCGCGCACCTCCGCCACCCAGTCGTGGGCGAGGGCGGGCAGCTCGGAGGAGAAGCGCGGGGCGAGGGAGAGGGGCTCCAGGGCCAGCACCTCGTCGGCATCCGCGGCGAGCTCGGACTCGGGACGGTCGGTGATCACCACCCGCGGCCCGGTGCGCTCCGGGCCGGCGCCGTGCCCGTCGGCGATCGTCACCTCGGCGCCCAGCGACCAGGAGGCCAGGGCCAGGACCAGTCGCTTCCAGTGCGGCGGCAGATCGATCAGGACGCTGTCGCCGAGCTCCAGCGCGATCTCGTCGTGGAGATGGCCGACGGCCTTGATCACCCAGTTGGCCAGCACATGCCCCGACAGCTCGATGCGGGACGCCTCGCCGTACCAGGCCAGGACGGGATGGGGGCCGCCGCGCTCGAGCGCGGCCAGCAGGCGGGTGGAGAGGTCGACGGTCATCGGGAGTCCTCCTGCGGGTGGGTGACGACGACGGTCAGGGGCGGCAGCGGCGCGGCGATGGCCTCGGCCCCGAGGGCGGTGCGGACCCGCTCGGCCAGTTCGCCCGCGGCGACCCAGTCTGCGGGATCGGCGCCGCCGGGAGTGACCAGGATGCGCCGCGGCTCGCCGCCGCCCTCGGCGGTGGCGTCCTCGGCGAGGTGGGCAGTGGCCGTGCGCGGCCTCCGGCCCGCCCGGGGCAGCGCAGCGACCTCGAGGGCGCGGGCGATCCGCTCCGCGGCAGGTTCCGGGGACATGCGGGCGATCGGCTCCTGGGCCGGGGCGAGCCCCAGCGCCACCCACACCGACTCGAGGCTGGGGCGGCGGAACCAGTCGTCGGCTCCGGTGCGCGAGAGGTCGCGGGCGGGGACGTCGTCAGCGGTCGCGCCGGGCACGCCGCGCACGATCGCCGCCGGGACCCCGGAGGCCTTGCCCTTGACCAGATCCGCGGCGGCGGCCAGCTCGTCGGCCAGGGCGCGTACGGTCACGGTCAGGGGGCGCCCGTCCGCGTCCGCCCCGCCGCGCAGATCCTGCAGGGAGGCGACCCCGGCGGCGCCGAGCGCGATGTCGCCGCTGCCCACCCGCCAGACCCGCGAGGAGGTGTCGGTCAGCACCACCCCGATCCGGACGCCGAGGGCGGCGATGAGTCCGCTGCGCAGCTCGGCGGCGCACGCATCGGGGTCCTCGGGCAGCAGCAGCGGGCCCTCGGGCGCGTTGGAGGAGTCCACGCCGGCGGCCGCGAGCACCGGTCCCGAGGCGATCTGGACGACGGAGGTGACCAGGCGGGTGTGGCGCCGGCGGGCGATGGTCCGCACCGCCGCGGCCTCGATCGCGGCCTCACGCCGGGCGGCGGGGACGGACAGGCCGAGCGACTTCGAGACGATCTTCGTCGAGACGCACAGGACGTCGCCCTCCTGGACGCCGGCCTCCCGGACGGCGGCGGCCAGGACGGCGGGGAGATCCTCGCCCGCCCGGATCTCCCCGAGGCCGGTGACCGGGATGACCTGCACGGGGCCCGGGGCGCGAGGCGAGGATCCGGCGGGGGCCGACGGCCGGTGCTGCGGCACTCGCGACGGAGGGTGCGGGGTGGCGATGAGGGATCCTCCGGGTTCTGTGATTCGGGACCGCCGGGCCGCGGGACGCGCCGGTGCCGCTTGACGGGCCATAACTACACGGGTGTATTTTAGGCCGCATCAGGCCGTCGGTGGTCATCGGTGGGCAATCAGCAGCGGAAGGAGAGGTGGCGATGGACGAGGAACAGGTCGAGGACGACGCGCGTGCAGAGCTGTCCCTGCTCGACTTCGCCGGGCAGGACTCCGACGATACCGAGCTGTCATGGCAGGAGCGCGCCCTGTGCGCGCAGACCGACCCGGAGGCGTTCTTCCCCGAGAAGGGCGGCTCCACCCGTGAAGCGAAGAAGGTGTGCGTCTCCTGCGAGGTGCGCGCCGAGTGCCTCGAGTACGCCCTGGAGAACGACGAGCGCTTCGGTATCTGGGGCGGACTGTCCGAGCGTGAGCGCCGCAAGCTCAAGCGCCGGGTGGTCTGACATCCTTCCCCGGTGAGCGAACCTCATGTCACTGCTGTCGTCCTGCTGAGCGGGTCGACGACCGCGCATTCCCTCAGCACAGCCCTCGAAGCCGTCACCGGCCAGTCCCGGCACGCCGACCGCCTCGTGGTGGTTGCCACCTCCGATCTCTCCGACGACGTCCAGGATGCCCTCGACGCGCAGGTCGCCGACGGGGTGGTCGACGACGTCGTGACCATATCCGCCTCCGCCGGCCCGGCGGGAGCGGTGCGTGAGGCCGCCGATCTGCTCTCGCGGGGTTCGCGCGAGTCGGGCCGCGCCCCCGCCGCCGACGTCGACGCCGGGGATATCGAGGACACCGCCCGGCCCTCCCGGCGACGCGCCCGAAAGGTCGACCGCACCGCGATCGAGAAGCGCCGCACCCAGCAGGCCGAGGACCTCGCCCGCATCCCGCAGCGGCTGCGCACGCGCCGCTCCCGCCCTGGCCGACGCGTCGGCCTCGGGGGCGGCGCCGATTCCGAGTCCTGGTCGTCCTGGCTGTGGTTCGTCGTCGACGGTTCCACGCCGGGGCCGACCGCTCTCGAGCACCAGCTGCGATTCGCCGCCGAATCCCCGAACACCGGCGTGGTCGGGGCCAAGCGCGTGCGTCCTATGGGGCCGGCACCGGACGGCGACGGCCCCGACCGGGACGGCCTCGGCCAGGACGGTCCCGGCCAGGAACGCCTCGATCACGACCAGCTCGATCACGACCGGAACGACGAGAGTGCGCCGGGAACCGCCCCGCATGCCGATGCCCTCGTGGACGTGGGCATCACGCTGACCCACGGCGGCCGCATCATCACCGGGGTCGACCCCGGAGAGATCGACCAGGGACAGGCCGACTGGCGCCAGGACGTGCTCGCCGTGGCGCTGCCGGGCATGCTGATCCGCGAGCAGACCCTGCGCGACGTGGGCGGTCTGGACCCCGACCTGCCCGCTCCGTGGGCCGAGATCGACCTGTGCCGGCGCGTGTGGCGCTCGGGCGAGCGTGTCGCGGTCCAGTCCGCTGCGACGGTCCTCTACCCCGCACCGACGCGGCCGGGCCTGGAGCGCCTGCAGGAGCAGCGCACCGGGCAGATCCTGGTGCTCCTCAAGCATCGCTCCCTCCTCATGGCCCTGGCCATGCTGCTCGTGCTGCCGCTGAGCACGATGCTGCGGATGGCCGGGGCGGTCGCCGCCTCCGCGCCGCGCCGCGCCGGGATGGAGCTGCGAGCCTGGATCGCGGCACTCGCCCGCGCTCCTCGGGTGCTGGGCCGGGGCCTTCGCGAGCGTCGGCGGGCCCGTGTTCCCAGCGGGCGCCTGGCCCCGCTCTACCTGCCCCGCGGTGAGGGCGCCCGGCGCCTGCTCGACGACACCTGGACCCGGCTGGTCGCCGACGACGACCGGATCCGCCGCATCCGACGCACCACCTGGGGCGTCGCCGGGACCCGTCACGGGATCGAGGACGCCGACTACGGTCGCCACCTGGTGTGGACCGTGGTGGTGGCGCTGACCGCGACCGTGCTGGGGCTGACCGCCCTGCGCCGCCTGTTCGGCAGGGGCGAGCTCACCGGCCCCGGGCTGCGAGCGATCCCTGAGAGCTGGGGCGCGCTGTGGGAGGCCGCCTGGTCCAGTTGGATCCCCGGCGGGCTGGGGGAGCGCGGGCCGGGCGACCCGCTGGTGCGCCTGCTGGGTCATCTCCCGCTCGGCGGTTCCCTGTTCATCGAGATCGTCGTGTTCGCCGCGGTGCCCGTGAGCGCGCTGGCCGCCTGGTGGGCGGCCGGCGCCGTGACCCGCGCCGTCGGGGCGCGGCTCGCGCTGACCACGGCGTGGGCAGTGGCGCCGTCGCTGCTGGCCGCTCTGGCGGCCGGGGCGTGGCCGCTGCTGCTGGTGCACATGCTGCTGCCTCTGATCGCGCTGTCGATCGGCCGGGCCGTCGGCCTCCCGCACAAGGTCTCGCAGGCGAGCATCTCGGCCGCCGCGATCGGCGGCCTGCTGCTGCTGGTCGCCGGCGCGATCCAGCCGGTGCTGGTGCTCCTGGGGGCGGTGGCGCTGGTGCTCATCGCACTCGGCGTGCCCGGCCGCCGGGCCCGTCTGCTGTGGGTCCTCCTGCCCTCCCTCGCTCTGCATGCCCCGTACCTGCCTGTCTACCTGGGCCACCCGCGCACGCTGCTGGCCGTGGGAGGTATGCCGGCCCGCGCAGGCACCGCCTCCACGACGGATCTGCTGTCGCTGTGGCCCGTGGCCCCGGGCCTGCAGGACGCGCTGGCGCCTCAGCTGGGGGGACCGGGCGGGACGATCGCCCTGCTGGCACCGGTGCTGCCGGTCGCCCCCGTCATCCTCGCCGCGATCTTCTCGCCCCTGCTGGCCGGGCAGGCGGGGCGGGTCGGCCGCTTCAGCGTGCTGATGGCCGCCGTGAGTCTGCTGACCGTCCTGCTGGCGCGCGAGACGCCGACCGCCCTCGGCGACGAGCAGCTGGTGACCGCTCCGCTGCACGGCCTGCTGAGCGTGACCCTGCTGCTGCTCTGCCTCGGGGCCGCGGCGAGCTTCGACGCCCTCGCCCGGCGGGAACCGGGTGACGGCCGCCTCCGTCGCCTCCTGACCTCGATCACGGGGGCGGCTGTGGCCGCGGTCTGTCTGGTCACCGTCGTCGGCGGGACCGCGCTGCTGCCCGGCCAGCTGCGCGTGGACCGTGTCGAGGGCGGCGAGGTCCCGGCCGCCGCCGCGGACCAGGGCCGCACCTCCGCCCGCGCCCGGGTGCTCGTCCTCGAGCAGGAGGCCGACGGCTCCGTCGGCGCCAGCGTGGTCGTCCATGGCGGCGACACCGTCATCCAGCACGCCGCGATCGACGACGCCCGGCACGTCGAGACCGTCCGCTCCGGAAACGCCCCCGACGAGGATCCCGGCTCCACCGCGCTGCGGGGTGCCGTCGCCGAGATGCTCTCCTCCGGGGCCGACGCGGCCGCGAGCGACGAGGTCCAGCAGGCCACCGCCACTCTCGCCGTCGCCTATGTCGTCGTCGAGGGCGACCCGGAGCAGCAGGCGGAGCTGATGCGGACCCTGGACACCTCCTCGACGTTCGAGAAGGTCACCGAAGGCGCCCGTGGCGGCATGTGGCGGGTCATCGACTCCGCACCCCGCGCCCGAGTCACCGGCGGAGACGAACCCGTCGCGCTGGACAGCGGCGTGATCGGCGCCGAGGGCACCGTTCCCGCCGCCCGGGATGAACGCACCGTGGTGCTCGCCGAGCGCTACGACACCCAGTGGGAGGCGACGCTCGAGGGCACCGAGCTCGAGCCGGTCGTCGTGGACGGCTGGGCGCAGGGCTTCACCGTCCCGCCCGGCACCGGCGGCGACATCGACATCCATCGCGAGCAGCCCTTCCGCCTGCTCTGGCAGGTCGGCCTGTACGCCGTGCTGGCCCTGACCGCGCTGATCGCGATCCCCTGGCGCGTGCGCCCCCGGGCCGCGGAGGAGATGTATGGCTGAGAGCGATCTGCACACCGACCGGGAGCTGGCTCCATCGCGCCGCGCCCCCCACGGTGGTCCCTGGCGCCCGCTGCTGGCCCTGGCTGCTCTGATTCCCCTGGCCGCCGCGGTGGGGGCGATCGCCGCCACCCCGGGGCCGGAACCGACGACACTCGCCCGCGCCGAGGCGCAGTCGCAGCCGGGGGCGACCTCGCTGCAGTGCCCCGGCCCGCTCACGCTGCCCGAGGAGCTCCTCGCGGAGGGGCCGGACGCCGATCTCGCCGTCACCCCGCCCACCGAGACGGTGGACCTCTCCTCCGTGGCCCTGGAACCGGAGTCCTCCCTGCTGTTCGGGGAGGTCAGCGCTTCGGAGACGCTGCAGGAGGACGACGGCTCCGTGCGAGCTCCCGACATCGTCACCGAGGGCAGCGACGGCACGGCCCTCCAGGACCGGACCGCCGCCCAGGACCTGGGAGCAGGCGTGCAGGCCGTGACCGGCATCGAGGATTCCCCGGTGGTGCGTGCGGCGACCTCGCAGGGTGGCCGCCCTGTGGCGGACACCGTGCAATCCACTGCCACCGACGCCGGCGACTATCGCTCCCTGTCGCTGACCCGCTGCGCCGAGCCGACCACGGACGCGTCGTTCCTGGGGGTCTCGACCGCCACCGGCGACAGCTCGGCGCTGGTCCTGCGCAACCCGACGCAGCGGCCGGCCACGGCCTCGGTGCAGGTGTGGACCGAGGACGGACCCGCCGCGATGGAGGGCCGCAGCCAGGTCGTGGTCGCTCCCGGCGCCGAGGAACGGGTGCTGCTGGAATCCGTGGCCGGTGGCCACGACGTCGTGGGCGTGCGCACCACATCGCTCGGCGCGCCGCTGGCGATGCACGTGCAGACGACCGAGCGCGACGGGCTGACCCCCGGGGGCGCCGAGATCCTCCAGCCGCTCGCACCCGCCGCCGAGGAGCAGGTGATGCCGGGTGTGGAGGTCGCCGGGACCCCGCCGGTCCTCGTGCTCGCCAACCCCGAGGGTGCGGACACCACCGCCTCCGTGGACGTCGCCGGTGACGACGGCCCGGTCGACGAGGCCGCCCTCGAGGATGTCGAGGTGCCCGCGGGCGCTGTCGTCAGCGTGCCGCTGGAGTCTCTGGGTGATGGCACCTTCTCCGTCTCGGTCACCTCCGCGGATCCGGTGCTGGCGGTCACGCGCTCCTCCGCCACGGGCGCGGACCTGCCGGGGGACACGGTGGGCAGCCCGGTCGATTTCACCCTCGTCGGCTCCGCGCCTGCCATCGCGTCCCACGCCATCACGGCCCTGCCGGCCGAGGGCGCGGCGGGGGAGCTGACCCTGGCGGCGACGGCGGATTCCGCGGTCACCGTCATCCCGATTGCCGCGGACGGGTCCGCCGGGGACCCGGTCCGGACCGAGGTCAGCGAGGGCGGCTCGACCTCGGTCGTCGCCGCCGACCTGGAGATCGACGGGCAGTCCGCGGCCGGTCTCACCGTGGTGCCGGAGGTCCCCGGTGCCGTGCATGCCACCTGGATGCAGCGCGAGAGCGACGGCGCCGGCGGCGTGCTGCTCTCAGCCCTGCCGGTGCACACGGCGCGCAGCGGCGGCGACCCGCTCACGGTGCGGCTGCAGGAGTGAACCGCGGGGGAGCCGGGACCGATCGAGGTCACTCGCTCCAGGCGCCCGGATCCACGTCCTCGGGAGCGATGTTCAGCAACGACCCGATCTGCTCGGCGAGCACCTGACGCACCAGCAGCTCCAGGTCCTGCTCGCCGGCGCAGCGGGTCTGGACCGGCCGGCGGTAGACGATCACCCGCGCCGGATGCTCGCGGGTGGGCGGCAGCGCCCGTCCCAGCAGCACCGTAGCGTCCTCCCACGGGGCCGCGTCGGCGGGAGGCACCTCCTCGACCAGCACCTGCAGATGGGCCAGGCGACGCGGGAAGCGCTCCGTGAGGTCCGCCCCGGCGTCGGCGACCAGGTCGTCGAACTGCTCGCGGCGGGTCCGGTAGCCGGGAAGATGCGGCGGGATCAGATCCCAGCGCCTGCCGCGGCCCCGGCGATCGCGGCGACGCGGCCCCGGGCGCGGTCCCGGCACCGCGGGTCGGATCGGCTCGACATCCATGGAGGCACTCTAACGGCCTGGGGGCGACGCCCGGAGGTCAGGGCGCGCCGCCGCCCGAGGGTCGGTTCGCCTGCGTACACTGCTGGACGTGCCTGCTCGTGAATGCTCCCGGACCTCCTGCTCGAGACCGGCCGTCAGCTCGCTGACCTTCGTCTACGAGGACTCGACGGCGGTGCTGGGGCCCTTGTCGCGCACCAGCGAGCCGCACGCGTACGACCTCTGCAGCGAGCATGCCGGCCGCATGACCGCGCCCCGCGGCTGGGAGATGCTGCGGGTGCCCGGCGGCTCCGACGTCAGCGATGATCTCGTGGCCCTCGCCGACGCGGTCCGACAGCGCCCGGCCCCCTCCGGACAGCCCGCGCCGAGCGCGGGGCCGGCGCCGCGCAGCGGCACTCGGACGCATCGCACCGCGGGGCCCGACGAGGTGCCGGAGCGCCACCTCCGCGTCGTCAGGAGCACCGATGACTGAGCGCCCTGCAGCCTCGTCCCCGGACCTCTCCGCACTGGTCACCGCCAATGACGTGCGCGGCGTCGCGGGCGAGGAGCTCAGCGAGGGCGTCGCCCGCGCGCTCGGCGCCGCCTTCACCGACTTCCTGGACGGCGATGCGCTGATCGTCGCCCACGACATGCGGATCAGCTCGCCGGATCTGTCCCGTGCGGTCATCGAGGGGGCCGTCCGGCGCGGGGCCATCGTCGGTGACGCCGGGCTCGCCTCCACCGACCAGCTCTACTGCGCCTCCGGGCTGCACCGTGCAGCCGGCGTCATGGTCACCGCCTCGCACAACCCCGCCGCCGACAACGGGCTCAAGCTGTGCCTGCCGGGCGCCCGGCCCCTCAGTCGCGACACCGGCCTGGACGAGATCCGCCGGGCCGCCGAGGCGTACCTGGCCGCGGGGGAGATCCCGGAGCGGGGCGAGGGTCGTACGCAGCCGCTGGACACGCTGCCCGACTACGTCGGGACGCTGCACGGCCTGGTGAGCGTGCCGGATCGCCGGCCGCTGCGGGTCGCCGTCGACGCCGGCAACGCGATGGCCGGCCTCACCGCCCCTGCGGTCCTCGAGAGCCTCGAGCAGCTCGACGTGGTCCCCGTCCACTTCGAGCTCGACGGGACGTTCCCGAACCATCCGGCCGATCCCCTGGACCGCGGCACGCTGCGCGACCTGCAGGACGCGATCCTCGCCCACGGTGCGGATCTCGGACTCGCCTTCGACGGCGACGCCGACCGCTGCGTGGTCCTGGACGAGACGGGCGCGGCCGTGCCGCCCTCGGCGATCACTGCGCTCATCGCCCGCCGCGAAGTGGCCCGCGCCCGTGCCGCAGGCGAGGAGCGGCCTGTCGTCGTCGCCAACCTCGTCTCCTCCCGCCACGTCGCCGAGGCCGTCCTGGAGGCCGGGGGAGAAGCGGTCCGTTCGCCCGTCGGCCACTCGCTGCTGAAGGCCCTGATGGCCGAGCACGATGCCGTCTTCGGCGGCGAGCACTCCGCGCACTACTACTTCCGGGACTTCTTCTTCGCCGACTCCGGCATGCTCGCCGCCCTGCACGTGCTCGCCGCACTGGGGGAGAGCGACGGACCGCTGTCCGCCCTGATCGCCGAGCACGACCCCTATCCCTCCAGCGGCGAGATCAACACCCGCGTCCAGGACCCCTCCGCTGTCAGGGAGCGGGTACGGGAGCACGTGGAGAACCTGCCCGGGGCGCGTCTGGACGACCTCGACGGGATCACCGCCGTGCACTGGGATCCCGGCTCCCTGCCCGAGGACCGCTGGTGGTTCTCGCTGCGCTCGTCGAACAACGAGCCGCTGCTGCGGCTGAACGTCGAGGCCGAGCTGGAGACGACGATGATCCGGATCCGCGAGGAGATCCTGGCGATCGTCCGCGACCAGGACCTCACCACGGCCCCGTCCTCGGCCGACGCCGACGCAGCGGACTCCGACGGGGGGTCGGTGCCGCCGGCGGAGTCGGAGCTTCCCCCCGGCGCTAGCGGAGCCGACGTGCCCAGCTGGGTGCGCTCGCGTCTGCGCTGCCCCGACTGCGGAGGCGAGCTGCGAGACGTCGACGCGGCCCTGCAGTGCACCGGATGTGCGCGCCGGCACCCCGTCGAGGACGGGATCCCGGTCCTCATCGCCGGTCGCCACGACTCTCCGTCGGCCTGAGCAGGAGCCGCACCGGTCGGCTCAGGCGGAGAACGGCACCGCGCGGACCTCGGCGGACAGCTCCCGCTGACGCTCCTGGCCGCGCCGCAGCCGCTCCTCGTCCCGGCGGGACCGTTCGGCGATCACCGCAGCCAGGAACTCCTCCGGATCCGTCCCCGGCGGCGGGGCCGGAGCGACATGGGGCAGGGTGCGCCGCAGCAGATCGCGCGAGAGCTCGCGGCGCGAGGTCGGGTGAATGGTCGCCGCGCGCGGCAGGAACGAGCGGATGTCCTGCATCAGCGTCACGGGGAGCCGGCCGACGTCCGCCGCGCGGACCCACTCGCTCAGCGCGGCCGGCACCTGCACCCGGCTCGCCTCGAGATCCCGCATCCGCTCCTGGATCACCATGGTCCCGGCCAGCAGATCACCCACCCGGCGTGACCTGCGGTCGATCACCGAGCAGGTCAGCGCGAGCGAGCCCGCGGTGGACCAGATCTCCAGCATCGCCATCACGGCCCGCAGCAGGCTCTGGCGCACGTGGACAGGGCCGCCGTCGTCCCGCACCACTCGGGTGCCCATCACGAGGCGGCCGACGGAGCGTCCCTGCAGCAGCAGCTCGCACAGGACCGGGTAGCCCACATAGACCAGCACCGAGACCAGCACCACTGCGGCGGCGACCAGTCCGTCATCGAGATCGGCCCGCGCGGCCGACCAGGCCACGGCGACCGTTCCGGCGATCAGGATCGCCAGCTGCACCGCGCCGTCGACGGCGGCCGAGAGCATGCGCGTGGCGAACGTGGCGGTGCGCAGGTCCAGCAGCACGGCATCGCCGGTGATCAGTGCTTCCCGATCGGGGCGCGCGGGTACCGCCGCCGTCGAGCCCATCGTTGCCATGCCCCCATCCTGGCAGGATCGGCCCGCGCCGGTGAGCGCCGAGCGTCGGCTTCCGACGGCGGGGCCTCCGACTTTCGTCGGCCGCCGCCGGGCGGCTGCGGATCCTAGGCTGACCCCGTGGACACCGACGCCTTCATCGCCGTGCACCGCCCGCAGTGGGAACGTCTGCGGGAGCTGACCCGCGCCCGGAGACTGGACGCGGCCGGCATCGACGAACTGCTCTCGCTCTACCAGGAGACCGCCACCCACCTGTCCACGGTGCGCTCGACGAATCCGGACCCGGCCCTGACCGCGCGACTCTCGCTGCTGGTCCATCGTGCCCGGCTGCGGATCACCGGCACTCGGACCCCGCTGTGGAAGCACGCGCGCAGCTTCTTCTGGGAGGACCTGCCGGCAGCCCTGTACCAGGCCCGGTGGACGGTCGCGCTCGCAGCCGGGATCTTCCTGCTCGCGGCGGTCGTCACCGGTGTCTACTTCGGCACGGACGCCACCGCTCGCGAGCTCGTGATCTCCGAGGCGGATCAGCGCGACCTGGCCGAGCACGACTTCGTCGCCTACTACTTCCAGGGCGAGGCCTCGGGCTTCGCCGCCCAGGTGTGGACGAACAACGCCTGGATCACCGTGCAGGCCGTGGTGTTCGGCGTGACCGGCATCTGGCCCGTGGTCATGCTGCTCCAGAACGCTCTGAACGTGGGCCTCTCCGGCGGGGTCATGGGCGCCTACGACGGGCTGGGCACGTTCTTCGTGTTCCTGCTGCCCCACGGTCTGCTCGAGATCACCGCCGTGCTGGTCGGGGCCGGGGCCGGGCTGCGGACGTTCTGGGCCTGGGTGCGGCCCGGGCCGCTGCCACGGCTCTGGGCGCTGTCCCGCGCCGCGCGCGCCCTGGTGACCGTAGCGATCGGGCTGGTCCCGGTGCTCCTGGTCTCCGGAGTGATCGAGGCCTTCGTGACGCCGAGCTCGCTGCCGCCCGCGGTGCGCATCGCCATCGGGGTCCTCGCCTGGCTCGCCTTCCTCGTGGTCATGTTCGGCCGCGGCCGGCAGGTGCACCGTCAGGGCGTCACCGGCGACCTCCCGCAGGAGATGGTGGGCGACCACGTCGCCACCGCCGGCTGAGGGGATCGCCCGGCGCTCAGAGGCGCCCGGCGGCCTTGAGGGCGAGATAGGCGTCCGCGAGCGCCTGCGGGGCCCGGTCGGGCGGAGCGTCGGCCACATGGGCACCGACCCGTTCCAGCGCGCGGGCGACCCCCGCCCGCTCGGCCCGAGCCTGCTCGGCGGCGGCAGCGCTGTAGACCGCCTCGACGTCTCCGCGGCCGGCGGCGAGCGCCTCCAGGGCGGGATCGGCGACGGAGGCCACCAACAGCGGATGGTCCCGGGCGATCCGGGCTGCGACCGGCAGCAGACCGGTGTGCACGACGGACGCCTCGACCGGGGTCACCAGGACCACCAGCGCACCGCGCCGCGAGCGCTCCGAGATGGCGCGGGCGGCGCGTTCCCAGTCGGTCTCGACCAGCGCCGGGTGCACGGCCGCGGTGGCGGTGACCATGTCGTTCAGCACCCGGGTGCGGTTCGCGCCCAGCACCGAGACGTGGGTGATGCGATCGATGCACATCAGGTCGACCCGGTCTCCGGCCTGGCCGGCGAGCGCGGTCAGCAGCAGTGCGGCGTCGAAGGCCGCGTCCAGGCGGGTCGAGTCGCCCAGACGGCTCGCCGAGGTCCGGGAGGTGTCCACGACGATCAGCACGTGGCGGTCCCGCTCCGGGCGCCACGTGCGCACCACGACGCTGCGCCGGCGGGCGGTCGCGCGCCAGTCGATCGAGCGCACGTCGTCGCCGTCCACGAAGTCCCGCAGGGAGTCGAACTCCGTGCCCTGACCGCGCTGATGGACGGCCGCGAGACCCTCGATCTCGCGCAGCCGCTGCACCCGCGAGGGCAGGTGCCGCCGGGAGCCGAAGGGATGCAGGGCCAGCATCCTGCCCGGGGCATCGACCCGCGCCGTGCGGCGAGCGAGGCCGAGCGGGCCGCACGAGGCGACCAGCAGCGCGCGGGAGCTGTGCTCGCCGCGACGGGTGGGTGTGAACGACTGGGTGAGGGCGCGCCGCTCCCGGGCGGGGATGCGCAGTGCGGAGCGCTGCCGGTCGAGCCCGGCCGTCGGATTCCAGGCGTCGCGCACCTCCAGGTCCGCGGTGCGGCCGGTGGGATTGGTCAGCAGCAGCCGACCGGAGGTCTCTCCGCCCAGCCGTACCTGCAGCGGGGCCTCGCGGCGCACCCGGATCGCCCCCGGACGCGGGGCGGCGAACGCATCGGCGAGAACCACCAGCGCCCACAGCCCCAGCAGCACCAGCAGCACCCACCAGATCGGCCACAGGACGATGACGGGCAGAGCGAGCAGCGCCAGCAGCGCCGCGCGCGGGGTCAGCGAGATCCTCATCGACGCGTCCCTCAGCGGGGCACCGGGACGGAGGCGAGGGTCGCGGCGAGCACGGACTCGACCTGGGTTCCCTCCAGCTCGGACTCGGTGGTCAGGCGGACGCGGTGGGAGAGCGTGGCCGGGGCCATGGTCTTGACGTCGTCGGGGGTGATGAAGTCCCTGCCGGCGAGGTAGGCCCAGGCGCGCGCGGTGCGCAGCAGGGCGATCGCGCCGCGGGGGGAGACACCGAGCGAGAGACTGGGCGAGCGGCGGGTGGCACGGCACACGTCGACGATGTACTGGACGACCTGATCCTCCGCGACGACGCGGGCGACGTCCTGCTGGGCACGGTGCAGGGACGGCACATCGACCACGGGGCCCAGTCCCATCGCGGCGAGGTCGCTGATGTCGAAGCCCTCCGCGTGGCGGCGCAGCACGTCGATCTCGTCGTCGCGCTCGGGGAGCGGCATCACGGCCTTGAGTAGGAACCGGTCCAGTTGCGCCTCCGGCAGGGCATAGGTGCCGTCGAACTCGATGGGGTTCTGGGTGGCGATGACCAGGAACGGGTCCGGCAGCGGACGGCTCGCCCCGTCCACGGTCACCTGCCGCTCCTCCATGGCCTCCAGCAGCGCCGACTGGGTCTTCGGGGGAGTGCGGTTGACCTCGTCGGCCAGCAGCAGGTTGGTGAACACCGGGCCCTCACGGAAGACGAGGTCGCTGGTGGTGTTGTCGTAGATCAGGGACCCGGTGATGTCGCCGGGCATCATGTCCGGCGTGAACTGGACGCGACGCATCCGCACGTCGAGAGCGGCGGCCAGGGACCGCACCAGGAGCGTCTTCGCGACCCCGGGCACGCCTTCGAGGAGCACGTGCCCACGGCACAGGAGAGCGACGACGAGGCTGGTCACGGCCGCTTCCTGCCCGACGACGCCCTTGTGGATCTCGGTGGCCAGACCCTGCAGCTGACCGCGGGTGTCCACGTCGACGGCGGGGCCGGTGGTGGGACCTGCGTCTGCAGTCCGGGGCGGGTGCGCTGCGGCGGGGGTGGGGTCGGTCATCGGTCGATCTCCTTCTCGAGACGGTCCAGGTCCTGGGCGAGGCGCACGAGGTCCTGGTCGCTGGTGACAGGGGTGGGGCCGAGCAGCGTCCGCAGCTGCTCGGGGGTGCGGTCGACATGGGACGCGAGTGCCGCGATCAGGCCGTCCAGAGCGGATTCGCGGCGCAGGCCGAGGCGATCGGCGAGCCGGGTCGAGGCCGCCGAGCGCAATGCCGTCGCGGCCGCGTCCCGCGCTTCGGCCTGCTGCAGCAGGCGGGCCCGTCCCAGGACCAGCTCCTGGGGGCGGACCGTGACCGGCAGGGGCTCGACCACCACGGGGCCGAAGCGCCTGCCCAGCGCGAGCAGCGCGATCGTGCCGGCTACGAGGATCCACAGTGCCAGCGGACCGGCCCAGTCGGGCAGGTACGTCAGGATGCTCTGCGCGCCCGAGTTCATCGGGTCGCTGGCCGAGGGCAGGTACCAGCTCAGCTCGCCGGAATCGCCGAGAGCATTGAGGACGACGGCGGAGTTGTCGGCCTCGCCGACGCCGTCGTTGGTCAGCAGATCCGCGCTGCCGAGGACCAGAAGACGGTCGTCGCCCACCACCAGGGCCCCGTCACCGGAGAGGAAGCAGTTCTCGCCCCCCTCACCGGCGCGGTACAGGGTGGAGCGCCCCCGCAGCCCGTCCTCACCGGGCACCCGCAGCTGGCGCGCCCCGTGGGCGAGATCCCCGCAGCCGGCACCGGCCTCCAGCTCGGTGGGGCTGCGGAGGGCGCCTGCGGGACTGATCTCCGTGCTCAGGGACGACAGCGTCATCTCGTCCGGCTGCACCAGCACCATGCGGCCGCCCCCGTCCTCGTGGGCCTCGGCCAGGGCGTCGAGCTGCTCGGCGGTGAGGCTGTTCGGGGCCGCGACCAGCACCGTGCGGCCGGCCCGGAGGGAGTCGGCGGCATCGGCCGTGAGACGTTCGACCTGCACGTCGACGCCGAGATCTCCGAGCACCTGGACCACGGCCTTCGAGCCCTGTCCGGTGGGCGCATCGGGCTCCAGCGGTCCGTCGCGGTAGATGCCGCGGGCGATGGAGGCCACCACCGCGGCGACCACCGCGAGCGTCACGAGCACGATGAGCCAGGGGCGGCGGCGCCCTGCCTCGGGACGGGGAGCGGTCGGCGAGCTCATGAGGCGGCTCGTTCGTCGGCGGCCGACAGGTCGGGGGTCGACTCGGAGATGTATTCGGCCAGACGCAGCAGGTCGTCGGCCTGCTTCGGCGACGTCGCGCGGTGGGAGTAGGCGGCGGTGTCGAAGGCATCGGCCCCGCGCAGCAGGCGGCCGCGAAGGTCGGGGAAGGACTGGGCGGCGCGGTTCGCGGCCTCGTGCGCCGTCATCCCGGCGGCCACGTCCAGCAGGGTGCGCTCGTCGAGATCGCGCACGAGCGCGCGCAGGGCGAGCACCGTGCCGTCGTCCGTCCGGCCCGCATCGATGGCGGAGCGGGCCGACGCGCGCAGCTCCGAGGCGCTGAGCACCGGCTGCGCATCGAGTCCCGCGGGGACGGCGAGGGTATGGCTGCGGCGGATCAGCCCGGTGCGCCGCAGCACCAGGAACGCCGCCAGCAGCAGGGCGAGAGCCACGGCGACGGCGAGACCGGCCTGGGCGGCGGAGGAGCCGTCGATGCCGTCGACGAGGTTCGTCAGCCACCGCTCGATCACGCCGAGCAGCCAGCTGACGAAGCCGGGGGAGTCGTCGTACTCGGATTTGGACAGCTCCTCGAGGATGCGGGAGCGGGCCTCGTCCGGGTCCAGGGGCGGGGGGCCGGCAGGGTTCATCGCATGCCGCCGGTGTCCCAGTTCTCCCGCGAGCGCCGCGTCAGCTCGACGTCCCACGCCTCGTGCCGCATGCGGTTGTCGGCGTAGACCGCCGCGAACCCGGCCGAGAGGAACGGCGCCAGCAGGAACGTCGCGATGTAGCTGCCGATCATGGTGATGAGTGTGAGCACGGTCATGGCGACCACGAGCGCCTGCATCGAGCTGCCCAGGAGGATCGCGACGTAGACGATGCCGCCGACGAACCCGAACACGCCGGCGACGACCTGCAGGGCGATGGTGTAGACGAGGTAGAGCAGCGCACCCGTCCCCAGCACCCGCCACAGCCGGCGCCCCCGGGTCATGGCGAAGCTGCGACGCAGTGACCCCAGGATCCCGGCGTCCTCCACCACCAGTGCCGGGACGGCAAGGATCGTGCGGGCCCAGATCCAGATCATGGCCAGCACGCCGAGGGCCAGCCCGAGCAGGACCGCGCCGATCGTGACGACGCCGGCCTCCTGCACCAGCAGCACCGGCAGCGCGCCGAGCGCCAACGGCACGGAGAAAGCGAGAACCGAGGCCACGGCGATCAGTGCGCTGATGGCTATCGCCGGCACGGCCAGGCGCCGGGCGGTGGACCACATCTGCGAGCCGGAGACGGGCTCACCGGTGGCCTCGCCGATCGCGACGCGGGTCAGGGCCACGGTGACCAGGGACGCGGCGAACATCGAGATGATCCCGGAGATCGCCGAGGAGACGACGGTCAGGACGAGATCCGAGGCATCCGGCCCGATGGGCGCCGCATCCGGGTTGTCCATGGTGGCCTGCATCTCACCGATGAACGGAACCATCCCCGCCCCGGTCAGGACCGTCGTCAGAGCGAACGCGACGCCGTAGACGGCCGCTGCGAGCCCGAGGACGGTCTTCGCGCGCAGCCGGTAGATCCGCACGGCGGCGCCGAACACCTCGCCGAGGCTCAGAGGCCGCAGCGGGAACAGCGGGACGTTCTCGGCCAGCTCCCGCCGTGGTCGCCCAGGGTGGCCCGCCTCGCCGTTCGCGCCCTCGGGCACCTCGTGAGAAGCGTCCTCGGAGGTCTCCGGGGCTCCGGGGCCGGGCTGATCGGAGCTCCCGCTCGTTCCCGGTGCGGTCCATCCGGTGCTCATCGGTTCCTCCTGCTGCTGGTGCCGTCCTGGGCTCTCTCCTGGGCCCTCGCAGGACAACTTACGGACTCCCGGCCCGGTACCCGATCCGACGAACGTCGATGACCATGTGTCGTGCGGTGGCACAATGAGGCGCATGACGACGCCTTCACGGATCCTCGTGGTCGACGACGATCAGGCGATCGCCGAGATGGTCGGCATCGTTCTGCGCGGCAAGGGCTACGAGGTCGCGACCTCCCCCGACGGCGCCTCCGCACTGGAGACGTTCCCGCGACTTCGCCCCGACCTCGTCCTGCTCGACCTCATGCTCCCCGGGATGGACGGGATCGAGGTGTGCCGGCGGCTGCGCCGGGACTCCGGGGTGCCGATCATCATGCTCACCGCGCGCACCGACACCGCCGACGTCGTCGAGGGCCTCGAGGCCGGCGCCGACGACTACCTCACCAAGCCCTTCGAACCCGAGGAGCTGGTCGCCCGCATCAAGGCGCGGGTGCGCCGGGTCGAGCCGCCCACCACGGAGCAGCTGAGCATCGGCGACCTCGTCATCGACGTCGACGGGCACGAGGTGCGCCGGGGCGATGAGCTGATCTCGCTGACGCCGCTGGAGTTCGATCTGCTCACCCAGCTCGCCCGCAAGCCGTGGCAGGTCTTCACCCGTGACGTGCTGCTGCGCGACGTGTGGGGATACCGGCACAGCGCGGACACCCGACTGGTCAACGTGCACGTCCAGCGGCTGCGCTCCAAGGTCGAGCACGACCCCGAGAACCCGCGCATCGTGGTGACCGTGCGCGGCGTCGGCTACCGCGCCGGGGGCGTGTCCTGACATCGCCGGAGGATCCGTGATCACCCGGGCCGCACCGGCGACGCGCGCGGCGGATCCGCGCAGCTGGCCGCTCGCGCTGCGCGTCGTGCTGGTGACCACGCTGCTGTCGATCGTCTCGATGCTCGCCGTCGGCGCCTACCTCTCCTCCGTCATCGCCGACGGCCTCTACGAGCAGCGCCGCGACCGCGTCCTCGAGGAGACGGTGGAGGTCCGCCGCGACCTCACCGAGACCCTGGGGCAGCTCTCCGGCGCCACCAGCACCCAGCAGCAGGATGCGGCGAACGCCTTCGTCCAGACCGCGGGCGGCCAGGGCGGCGGGGACCGCCGCGAGGTGGCGCTGGTCCCGGTGCAGACCTCCGGCGTCGCCTTCCCGGTCGCCTCCTCGGACCGGACGCTGTTCGACGAGGTCGATGAGGACTTCACCGCCGCCATCGCCGATCAGCCCGACGCCGTCTCGTGGCGATCGATCGGCCGCGAGGACAGCGAGGGCAACACCGAGCCGGCCCTGCTGGTGGGCACCCGGGTCCTCGTGCCCGGCGTCGGATCCTACGACCTCTACCTGGTCTACTCCCTGCAGGAGGAGCAGGACACCCTCGCCTTCGTCCAGCGCGTGATCCTCGGCGGCGGGGCCGTGCTGCTCGCCCTGATCGTCGGCATCGCGATCGTGGTCGCCCGCATGGTGACCACACCGCTGAAGCGGGCAGCGGGAGCCGCGGAGCGACTGGCCGGAGGGGACCTGACCAGCCGCGTCGAGGTCGCCGGCGCGGACGAGCTGGCCAGGGTCGGGGAGTCGTTCAACGACATGGCCCGCAGCCTGGAGTCGAAGGTCGAGGACCTCACCGAGCTCTCCCGGGTCCAACAGCGCTTCGTCTCCGACGTCTCCCACGAGCTGCGCACGCCGCTGACCACGATCCGGATGGCCGCCTCGGTGCTGGACGGCAAGCGCGACGAGCTGCCCGGGGAGCTCCAGCGCACCGTGGAGCTGCTCTCGACCCAGGTCCAGCGCTTCGAGGTGCTGCTGACCGACCTGCTGGAGATCTCCCGCTTCGATGCCGGCGCCGCCGAGCTCGAGGCGCAGCGGGTGGATCTGGACGCCCTGGTGGTCCGCGCCGTCGATGACGTGCGGCCGCTCGCCGGTGCCCGCGGCTGCCTGCTGGACGTCCGCCTGGCCGGGGAAGGGATGGACGCCGTGGTCGATACCCGGCGTGTGGACCGGATCCTGCGGAACCTGCTGACCAACGCGATCGAGCACGGGGCCGGCGGTCCCGTGCTCGTGGAGACCGGGTTCAGCGACGACGCGGTCGCGGTGGTGGTCCAGGACCACGGCCACGGGATCTCCCCGGAGGCGGCCGAGCGCGTCTTCGACCGCTTCTGGCGCGCCGACCCGTCCCGGGCGCGGACCCTCGGCGGCACCGGGCTGGGACTGTCGATCTCCGTCGAGGATGCCGGACTCCACGGCGGCTGGCTCCAGGCCTGGGGCCAGGAGGAGGAGGGAGCCGTGTTCCGGCTGACCCTCCCGCGCCGGCCCGGCGGCGCCCTCGCCCGCTCCCCGCTGCGCCTGGAGCGCTCCTTCGACCGTGACGCCCGCGAGAGCAGCTCGAGCACACCCACCGGGGAGATCCTCATCGGTCCCGGCCTGGTCCCCGACCTCACCGAACCCTCCGGCGAGCCCGGCCCGGGCCCCGGCTCCACGACGGCAGGAGGAGAGCGATGATCCCCGCCCGACGCGACATTCTGCGTGCGGCAGGTGCCGCGACCGTGCTCGGTCTGGGGGCCGCCTGCGCCCGTATCCCGACGTCGTCCCCGATCGACAGTCGCCCTCTGAGCGCGCGCTCCCAGCCCGGCGTCCCCTACGTCCAGGCGCTCCCGCCGCCGGCGGACGCCACGGCGGAGCAGGTCGTCTCCGGCTTCGTGCAGGCCGGGGTGGGATCCGAGGACGACTTCGCCGTCGCCCGCGAGTACCTCACCGACGATCTCAGCGAGGTCTGGGAGCCCACCGCCGGGATCACCGTCTACTCCGGCAGCCGAGAGCTGGAGGTCGAGGCGATCAGCGACACCGAGATGGTGCTCGTTCTCGAGGTCCTCGCGCTGGTGGACTCCGAAGGCGTGCGCAGCCTGCTGGCGGGACCGACCTCGCGGGAGATCGAGGTCGGCGTGGAACTGGTCGAGGACCAGTGGCGCCTCAGCGACGTGCCCGACGGGATCTTCCTGTCCGAGGCGGCCTTCGAGACCCTGTACGCCCCGGCGCGGCTCTACTTCATCGATGCCCGTTCCCAGCACCTCGTGCCCGACCACCGGTGGTACCCGCTCCAGCGCGGCGCGGAGGCCGTGCTGGAGGGACTCAGCGGCGGCCCGGTCGATTTCCTCGACGGAGCCGTGCACACCGAGGTGCCCGGCAATTCCGGAGTGGCCGACACCGAGGTCTCCACCGGCGCCGACGGCACCGCACAGCTCACGGTCCCCTCCGCGGTGGCCTCGCTCGCTCCGGGCCGCAGAGCGCTGGCACTGACGCAGCTGGAGTCCTCGCTGCGCTCCCTGCGCACCCTCTCGGGGGTCCGGCTGGTGCGGGACGGGGCAGACTTCGCTCCGAGCGAGGACGCCGGGATCGAGCGCGCTCTGCCGGGGCACCGCCCGATCGCGGCAGGTCCGACGGGCGTCATCTCGCTCGCCGATCCCGGGACCGACGCCCCCGCGACCCAGCTGGTTCCGGACCTGGCCGAGCTGGCGCTGAGATCTCCGGTGATCGCCCAGGACGGGGTGCTCGCCGCGGCCCTGACCAAGGAGGCCTCGGTGGTGCTGCTCGCCTCGACCGACGGCTCCGTGCCGCTGCGTGAGGCTGCCACCGGGGGCCTGTTCGTCCCTCCCCGGGTGGATGACGCGGGGTACGTGTGGACCTCCACCCGCTCCAGCGCCGGTGTGCTGATGGCATTGTCCGCCGACGGACCCGAGAGCGACGCCAAGGTCGACGCCCCATGGCTGGACGGCCGCGAGGTCCAGGAGCTCGACGTCGCCGCCGATGCCACCCGGATGATCGTGCTCTCCTCCGACGCCGGCGGGTCACGGCTGGACCTGTGCTCGGTGATCCGTGACGGCAACGGGGTCCCGCAGTCGGTGACCGAACCGGTCCAGGTGCGCACCTTCCTCTCGGACGTGACCCAGGCCAGCTGGTACGACGAGATCGCGGTCATCGTGCTCGGCTCCGATCCCGGCACGGGCGAGCAGCGCGCTCAGATCGTGGATTTCGCCACCGGGCGCGAGCCGCTCCCGTCGCTGCGACCCGACACCGACCGCATCGCCGGCACCGTCGTCGGCGAGACCATCTGGGCCGGCACGGCCGACGGCTCCCTGCTGCGCAACGACGGGGACGGGTGGACCACGGTCGACCTCGAGGCCCGCGACCCCTGGTTCTACTGAGCGGGCGGCTCCGGTGAGTCGGTCGTCCTCGGCAGCGCGCGGCACCGCTGATCGGCTCGTGCCACCTGTCCTCCCCACAGCTCGTCCGTCCCCGAACGGCCCCGGCCCCTCGTGCGCCGGGTCGGCGTGCGATGGGATCGGGAGATGGACGATGCGAGAGGCGGTCTGCTGCCGAGGATCCGTGAGGTCGCGGCCCAGACCTGCGCACTGGTCGCGCCGCGGCAGTGCCCGTGCGGCACGGACGGGGCCTGGCTGTGCCCGGGCTGCGCCGCGGCGCTGGAGTCCCCTCCGGTCCGCGTCGAGTCCTGCTGCGATGCTCTCCAGCAGCTCTCCGCGGCGCGCGTCCGCGAGGAGGGGGCGCACCGTCCCGCCGGCGTGGACCACACCAGCCTGCTGCCCGTGCTCGCCCTCGGGGAGTATGCGGGCGACCTGCAGCGCATGGTGCTCGCCTGGAAGAACGGCGGGATGCTCCATCTCGGCCGCCGGATCGCGCCGGCCCTCGCCCCGGCGGTCACCACCCTGGCGGCCGAGGCGCGGGTGAGGCGCCCCCTGCTGGTGCCGGTGCCCTCGCGCCGCAGCGCCCGGCTGCGCCGGGGCGAGGATCACACCGGCGAGCTGGCCCGGGACCTGGCGCGGCTGGGCGCGGGCCGGGCCCGGCTGCTGCGAGCAGTTCCCACCACCGGCCAGGAGGGGCAGGGAGCCCGGCAGCGCCGCACCCGTCGGATCCGGCTGTCCCCGGCGGCGGCCCGGCGCGCCGGGGAGGACCGCGCCCCGGTGGTGATCGTCGACGACATCGTCACCACCGGCGCGACCCTGCGCGGGATGCACGAGGCGCTGACCGAGGCGGGGGCGAGGGTGCTCGGCGCCGTGGTCATCGCCTCGGCGCGCGTTCCGGCACCGGCCGTGCCGCCGGGCGCAGCACCGTGAAGCGATGGCCGCACCCTCCTGCGGGAACACGGCGGATCCGCACGGACCCCATGCAGCGCACGCCGGGATTTTTTTTGGTCCCAGGGGCGCAAGGCCAGGAAACGTCGAGCAAAACGTGGCATGCTGGTGCGTCTCGTCACAGGATGACGAGTCCCTCTCTCTCAGGAGGTGCGCACCCCAGCCGACGAGCCACTGCGGCCGGGCTCAGAGCGGCCGCACCCGGATTGGAGGAGAACATCTCATGGAGATCAATGTCGTCGGACGTCACATGGACGTCCCGGATCGTTTCCGTCGCCATCTCACCGACAAGCTCGACAAGGTCACCCAGTTCGCCCCCACGGCGCTGCGAGTGGATGTGGAGATCTCACAGGAGAAGAACCCCAGGCAGAGCGAGCTCAGCGACCGTGTCGAGCTCACCGTCCATGACAACGGCGCCGTGATCCGCTCGGAAGCGCGGGCGGACGACCTCTTCGGCGCCCTCGACATCGCCTACGGGAAGCTGCTCGAACGCCTCCGCCGTGCCAGGGACCGGCGCAAGGACCGTCACCGCGGTCGCGACCGCGCCCATCACGGAACCGGTGCCAGCGTGCGCACCATGCCCGCGGACCAGGAACTGCCCGTCCCGCTCCAGGAGACGCCGGTGGAACCCGCCACCGAGCCGCGGGCCGCCGCCGGCGCAAGCGTCTCCGGGGCCGACGGGACCCGGAGAGAGACCGATGATCCCGAGCGTCCCGAGAACCCGGACCAGTCGGAGGCTGCGAACCCTGCGGACGTCTCCGAGCTGGATGTGGCCGAGTCCGGCAGCCCCGTGGTGATCCGCGAGAAGAAGCACCCCGCCACACCCATGGCCGTCGATGATGCCCTGTACCAGATGGAGCTCGTCGGCCATGACTTCTTCCTCTTCGTCGATGCCGACTCCGGCAACCCCAAGGTGGTCTACCGCCGCAAGGGCTGGAACTACGGTGTGATCGAGCTCGATTCGGAGCTGCAGTCGTCCTGAGACCCCGAGACGCCTCCGGGCGGGAGGAGCGAGATACGCGCCCTCCCGCCCGGTGCTGTGGGACCCCTCGTCCCGAACCCTCCGTCCCCGCACCGCCCGACAGGGAGACCCACTGGTGACCTCCACGATCAGCTGGACGCAGGCACGGCGCATCGCCCTCCGCGCCCAAGGGATGGGGCCCGCGCGCCGTACGGCCGTCCCGTCGGCGGCCGCCAGTCGCCGCGCGCTGGAACGCACCCTGGCCCGCACCCATCTGCTCCAGATCGACTCCGTCAGCATCTTCGCCCGCGCCCACCACCTGCCGGTCTTCACGCGCACCGGCAGCTGGGACCCCGCGGTGCTGGATCGGCTGGCCCGCCCCGGCCCGGCCCGACTGGTGCGCGAGGCCCTCGCCCACGAGGCGGCCTATACGACCCACGAGGTTCATCGCCTGCTGGCCTTCCGCCGTCGCGCCGCGGCCCGCCAGGACTGGGGCGCAGTGCGCGCGGCCGCGGCGTCCTCGCCGCAGCTGCTGGCGAACATCCTCGCGACCCTCCGTGAGCTCGGCCCCGCGAGCGCCGCGGCCGTGTCCCGGCATCTGGGCGACACCGAGCGCGGCGACGGGTGGGGGTGGCGGCGCACCTCCAGCCAGTGGGCCGTGGAGTACCTGTTCCGCTCCGGAGCGCTGGACGCCGTCGGCCGCAATTCCCAGTTCGAACGGCTCTACGTGCTCGACGAGGACGCGGCCCCGTCCGCGCTCGACCCTGCGACGGCCGGCGAGCAGGATGAGTCCGGCAGCTCGGGGGAGGAGCCGACGGCCGAGGCCCCGGAGGTCTCTGGCACGCCGGGTGCACAGAACGAGGCCGACGCGGTCCGGGCGCTGGTGGCCCTGGCGGCCCGTTCGCTCGGCATCGCCGACGTCGGGGCGCTCGCCGACTATTTCCGGCTGCGGATGCGCGAGGCGCGGCCCGCCGTCGAGGATCTGCTGGCCACCGGGGAGCTCACCGAGGTCGAGGTCGTCCACCCTGCCGGTCGCCTTCCCATGCTGCTGCACCGGGAGGCGCCGCGGCCGACCCCGTTGCGCACCGCTGCCCTGGTCAGCCCCTTCGACCCGATCGTCTTCCACCGGCCGCGGCTGTCCCAGCTGTTCGACGTGGAGTACCGCATCGGCATCTATACCCCCGCACACCGCCGCACCACGGGGTACTACTCGCTGCTCTTCCTGCAGGGGGACGTCATCCCGGCTCGGGTGGATCTCAAGGCGGACCGCGCCCGCGGCGTGCTCGAGGTCCGCGGCACCTTCCGCGAACCGCTGCCCCACCTGCCCTCGCGACAGCGTCCCGGGGATGACTCCGTGGCCCGGGCGCTGGCGGGGGAACTGCAGCGCGCGGCCCACTGGCAGGGACTCGAGCGGATCGATGTGCTCACCGGGCCCGGGACCGGCGAGCTCGCACGTGCCCTGGCCGAGCACGTGGAGGCGGCGACCTGGGCCCCGCCGGCGTTCACAGCAGACTCAGCGGACGCAGCAGACCCAGCGGACGCAGCAGACGCGGAGGATCTGACACCGTCTGCCATAGACACCGCAGATCCTCCCACCGGCACCGCAGATCGTGTCCCGGCGGTGTCCGCCCGGGTCGCCGCGGACGGCGCCGCGCAGTGACGGTGCCCGCATCCCGTCATCTCCACTTGCCCTGACGCTTACGATGGGTCAGGCACCAACCGTCCGCGAGGACGTATACAGACATTCACGGGAGCACGAGTGGTCAACCTCTTCGACAAGATCCTGCGCGCCGGCGAAGGCCGGGAACTGCGCCGGCTCGAAGTCATCGCGCGGAAGGTGGGTCAGGCTGGGGACGTCTTCAGCGAACTCAGCGACGACGAGCTGCGGGAGGAGACCGACCGCTTCACGGAGCGGCTGGAGGACGGCGAGACCCTTGACGACATTCTGGTCGAGGCCTTCGCAGCGGTCCGCGAGGCGGCCGACCGCACCCTGGGCCAGCGCCCCTTCGACGTGCAGATCATGGGCGGTGCCGCCCTGCACCGCGGCAGCATCGCCGAGATGAAGACCGGTGAGGGCAAGACCCTGGTCGCCACCCTGCCCGCGTATCTCAACGCGCTGGCCGGCAAGGGCGTCCACATCGTCACGGTCAACGACTACCTCGCCGGCTACCAGAGCGATCTGATGGGCCGCGTGTTCCGCAGCCTGGGCCTGACCACGGGGGTCATCAAGTCCGGCATGACTCCGGCCGAGCGCCGTGAGCAGTACGCCGCCGACATCACCTACGGCACGAACAACGAGTTCGGCTTCGACTACCTGCGCGACAACATGGCGCTCTCGCCGGACGACCGGGTCCAGCGCGGGCACAGCTTCGCGATCGTCGACGAGGTCGACTCCATCCTCATCGACGAGTCCCGGACCCCGCTGATCATCTCCGGCCCGGCCAGCGGTGACGCCAACAAGTGGTACAGCGAGTTCGCCAAGGTCGTGAAGCTGCTGCGCCGTGACCGCGACTACGAGGTCGACGAGAAGAAGCGCACCGTCGGCGTGCTCGAGTCCGGGATCGACAAGGTCGAGGATCACCTGGGCATCGAGAACCTCTACGAGTCCCTGAACACGCCTCTGATCGGGTTCCTCAACAACGCGATCAAGGCCAAGGAGCTGTTCAAGAAGGACAAGGACTACGTCATCCTCAACGGCGAGGTGCTCATCGTCGACGAGCACACCGGCCGCATCCTTGCCGGCCGTCGCTACAACGAGGGCATGCACCAGGCCATCGAGGCCAAGGAGGGGGTGAAGATCAAGGCGGAGAACCAGACTCTGGCCACGATCACCCTCCAGAACTACTTCAAGCTCTACGACAAGCTCGCGGGCATGACCGGTACGGCCGAGACCGAGGCCGCCGAGTTCATGAACACCTACTCCCTCGGTGTGGTGCCCATCCCCACGCACAAGCCGATGCAGCGCGAGGACCAGCCCGACCGCATCTACCGCACCGAGAAGGCGAAGTTCGACGCCGTGGTCGAGGACATCGTCGAGCGCCACGACCGGGGACAGCCGGTGCTGGTGGGCACCACCAGCGTCGAGAAGTCGGAGTACCTCTCCAAGCTGCTGACCGCGCAGGGCGTCGACCACGAGGTGCTCAACGCGAAGAACCACGCCAGTGAGGCCGCCATCATCGCGATGGCCGGCGCCAAGGGCGCCGTCACCGTGGCCACCAACATGGCCGGTCGCGGCACCGACATCATGCTCGGTGGCAACGTCGAGTTCATGGCGCACGCCGCGCTGGAGAAGCGCGGTCTGGACGCCGAGGAGGACCCTGAGGCCTACGAGGCCGCCTGGGACGAGGAGCTGGAGAAGGCCAAGGAGGCCGTGGCCGAGCAGCACGATGAGGTCGTCGAGCTCGGCGGCCTGTACGTGCTGGGCACCGAGCGCCACGAGTCCCGCCGCATCGACAACCAGCTGCGCGGCCGTTCCGGCCGCCAGGGCGACCCGGGCGAGTCCCGCTTCTACCTGTCCCTGCAGGACGACCTGATGCGCCTGTTCAACTCGGGCGCGGCGGAGTCCCTGCTGGCCCGCGGCGGGGTCGACGAATCGATCCCACTGACGGGCCGCATGGTCTCCGGCGCCATCCAGCGTGCCCAGAACTCCATCGAGTCGCGCAACGCCGAGATCCGCAAGAACGTCCTGAAGTACGACAACGTGCTGACCAAGCAGCGCAAGAAGCTGTACGAGGAGCGCGCCCGCATCCTCGAGGGCGAGGACCTCGACGAGCACGTTGAGCGGTTCATCGACGAGGTCATCGGCGGCACCATCGACGCTCACACCAAGGGCAAGAACCCCGAGGACTACGACCTCGAGGAGCTGTGGGGCGCGCTGCGCCCGGCCTACCCGGTCTCGATCACGGCGGAGGAGCTGATCGAAGAGGTCGGCGGCAAGGAGGACCTCACGGCCGCCGTGCTCAAGGAGGAGATCCTCGCCGACGCCCGCGTCGCGTACGAGAAGCGCGCCGAGGAGCTCGGCGAGGAGGGTCTGCACCAGCTGCAGCGGCGAGTGCTGCTGTCGGTCATGGACCGTCGCTGGCGCGAGCACCTCTACGAGATGGACTACCTCAAGGAGGGCATCGGCCTGCGAGCCATGGCCCAGCGCGACCCGCTCATCGAGTACGAGCGCGAGGGCCACCTGATGTTCAACGAGATGATCGCGGGCATCAAGGAGGATGTGGTCGGCTACATCTACAACCTCGAGGTGCAGGTCGAGAAGACCGAATCCGTGGTCCCGCAATCGGTGAGCAACCTGCTGCGCCCCTCCGGCGGCCAGAAGGCCGTGGTGGGAGCGGCGGCAGCGTCGAGCAGTACCGGCACGTCCGCGGCTGCCGATGGTGAGGCCGCCGACGAGGCGGCGGACGACGGGACGGCCGACGCGGGGGCGGGCATTGACAGCTCGGGCTCGGCGACAGGCGCCGACGCCGACACTGAGGCCGAGGCCGACGAGCCCCAGGCGGCGACTCCGGAGGAATCCGCTGAGGAGGCCGACGCGCCTTCGGACGTCCTCGCGGAGGAGAACCAGGTCGTGATCACCGCCAAGGGTCTGGATGACCGTCCCAGCTCGGGGCAGCTGCGGTACACCTCGGCGGAGGGCACCGGCGTCCAGGATGACTCGACGCTCTCTCGTGCCCAGCGTCGCCGACAGGCACGACGAGCCAAGAAGGCTCCCGCCGGCGAGCGCGCCGTCAGTGATACGCCGCAGGACAAGCCGGAAGGCGCTCCCACGGGAGCCGGGCAGAACCGGTCCCAGCGCCGCAGTCGCCGCCGGCGCTGATCAGGCTCGCCCGAAGGGCTGTTCGGCTCGTCGGGCGAGACCGCTGCCGTGTCGCGGTGACGTTCGGCTGTTCAGCCGATCTCCAGAACCGTGACGCGCCATCCTGAGTGCCGCAGCTCCCATCGCATCGCGAGGAATCGCGCGCGGTCCGGTTCGCGCAGGACGCAGCTCGCCTCGACGGTCTGCTCGTTGACCACGCAGGTGCGCACGCCGGTGACCAGGAGTCGCTGCGGCGGAGCGTAGCCCGTAGCTGCCCGCAGCCGGCGCGTCAGGGCCGCACGGCGGGACAGCAGCTTCGCGACCTCCGGGGTCACGATCCGGGCCAGTGCGTTCTCCGGGCGCATGTCGCGCACGATCTCCACGGCCCGGCGGGCCACGGGCTCCACCATCCGTTCGACCACGCGGGGATCGTCGGCGGGCAGGGTCTCGGAGGCGTCGCCCGCGCGGGCGGCGCGCTGGTCGGTGGTCGTCATGGCTGCTCCTGGATGGGAATGGTCGAGGGCACGGTGAGCTCCTGCCCGGGTTCGAGATGGTCGGGATCGGTTCCGACCTCGCCCCGGTTGGCCTCATACAGCAGTGGCCACGCGGCGGCGATGTCGGCGGGGTCGTCGGGCGCCGTGCCGAGCAGATCGTCCGTGATGCTCCAGAGGTTGTCTCCGGGGCGCACGATCACGGTCCCCTCGGTCCGGGGTGACGAACCGGTCGCGTCCGGTCCGCTGTCGGGTGCGTTGCCAGCACCGGGGCTCGCACCCGGCTCCTCCGTCGGCTCCGGGTCCGAAGCTCCGTCCGCGGGCCGGGAGTTCTGCCCCTCCGGATCCGTGTGGCCACTGGCGGCGGGACCGTCGCCCCACCCCAGCCCAGGCAGGGTCCCCTCGTCCTCCTCGCTCGAGGCGGGAGCCGCTGCCTCCGGGTCCGGATCGGATTCGGAGGGAGCGGAGGGCGTCAGCTCGGAGGACATCGCGAAGGACGGCGACGCCGCACCGGAGGACTGCGCATCGGGGCTGGCGGCCGTGGCAGGCACGAGCGCCAGCCCGGTGGCCGTCGTCGCCACGGCCGCACTGACGGCCACGCGGCGTGCCATCCGGGGTGCCAGCAGGCGCAGAGCGGCCAGCAGTGCAGCGCCGACCCGGGTGGCCGGCCCCGCGATGAGTACGGTCGAGGCGAGTGCCCACACCAGGGTCAGGTACAGGCAGAGCAACGCGCCTGATCCGGCGGCAGCCACGAGGACCCACGCGATCAGTCCTTCCTCGCCGTGGCCCGTCAGCGCCGCGGGCAGCAGGCTGGATGCTGTCGTCGCCATCGCAATCGTCCCTGCGGCCGCCAGTACGGTGCTCAGCAGCGACGACGCAGGCCGTGTGCTGCGCGGCGCGTCCGCGTCCTCGTCGACCCCCATGGAGTCCCCCCGTCGTGATGCGACACGTCCTCTGCAGTCCATGTCGTTTGATGCAGTTTGGTGTCATTCACGGTGCTATAGAGCAAACTAGCGTGCCGTGGCCCACAGCACAACGTCTGTTCAACGGTTGTGCAGAATCGTGATGGGGGAGGAACGGTGTCGGAGGCGGCCGCGTCTACAGTGGCGTCATGCGATTCGAGCGGATCTTCGACGATCTCGAGGGGCGCTTCGCGCACCACGAGCGGGAAGAGATGCGAGCGGTCTCCGAAGATCTGGCCCGTGCCGAGCGCGCACAGCTGACGCTCGCCGATCGGCTGCGCGGTGCCGGGGAGCACTCGATCACCCTGCATCTCGGCCAGAGCCTTCGGCTGTCCGGGGTGGTCGAGGACGTCGGTCAGGAGTGGCTCTCGCTGCGGGAGGAGGGCAGCGGACAGCGAGCCGTCGTCCCTCTGGGAGCCATCGCGCTGGTGCAGGGGTTATCCACGCGCGCCCGGCCGCCGGAGGAGTCTCTGCGCTCGCCGCTGGGACTGGGGTCGGTGCTGCGCGCGATCGCGCGGGACCGGAGCACCGTGAGACTGGAGACTGCGGCGGGGAGCATCACGGCGCGGATCGCCGCCGTGGGTGCGGACACCGTCGATGTGAATTCCCTGCCCACCGGAGAATCCGGCACCGTGCCCGGATCGACCCGGATCACCGTGGCTACCTCGGCCCTGCTCGCTGTCATCCCGCGGTGAGCGCGGAACCGGGCACCGGAGCCTGGAAGCAGCTGGGGCGGGGGCAGATGGGTCTGGGCGCGGGTCGATCGAGAGCAGCGAGTCAGAGGCGTTCGTCCGACGTCCGCCGCTCCTGTTCACGCTCCTGCTCGAGGGCGTGGGCGGTCGCGGCGTAGCTGCGCTCGATGTAGGACTCGATCTCCGAGACCTCCACCCTCCACTGTCCGCGCCCTCCGACCTTGATGGCCCTCAGCTCGCCGGACCGGACCAGGGAATATGCCTGTGAGGCAGAGATCGAGAGCATCTCGGCGACATCGGACAACGGTACGAAACGAGGTGCCATCGTCCCTCCTTCCGATCGGATCCACCTTGGCAGACCTGCATATTCTCGCACCCTCGGCGCCTGTGGCGATCAGGCGGTGTGGACAACGTCGCCGCAGGTGCCTCGCGGAGGGAGTTGTCCACATTCCACGGCGAACACGGCCGGGGGAGCGCCGAGGGGTTGTAGCCTCGCCGGCAGAGCCGGGCCATACGGGTCGCGGCCAGGGGGCAGGAGGATGCCGTGGGGGCCACCGCACCGATGATGAGGCTGCGCCGGCCGCGCTGGAAGGACCCGCGCCTGATCGTCGGGATCGTCCTCGTGCTGGCCAGCGTACTGATGGGCGCCCTACTGGTCTCCCGTCTGGCCGAGACCACACCGGTCCTCGTCGCGCGCTCTGCCATCGTCCCCGGGGACGAGATCACACCGGATGACCTCACGACCGTCGACATGCGGCTCGGCGACCACACTGATCATTACGTCGGCAGCCTCGAGGCGATCCCTGACGGTGCGGTGGCGACCCGCACGATCGAGGGCGGCGAACTCCTTCCCACGTCCGCCGTGGGACAGGCAGGTGATGTCCCGCTGCGCCCGGTCGTGATCCCCGTGGACGAGACCGTTGCCGAATCCGTGAGACCGGGCGCCACGGTCGAGCTGTGGCACACCGGTCCGGGAGACGAGAGCGGCGGCACCGGGACGGCGGAGCTGCTGGTCTCCGACGCTGTGGTCCGGAGCATCGACGAGGGAAGCTCCTTGGGAATGAGGTCGATGGCTGTGGAGGTGCTGGTGCCCCGCGACAGCCTGGCCGGGGTTCTCGAGGTTCTCTCGCAGGAGGAGCGGCTCGACGTGATCGGCGTGCCCGGCGCCTACGGAGTCGACCCGTGATCGACGTCGTGCTCTGCGCCTCCGGCCGGGACGAGGTGCGCATAGTCCACGACCTGGCCCATGACCGGAGCCGGACGGCCCGCGTGGTGCGCCGCTGCGCCGACCTCGCCGAAACGCTGGCCGTGGTCGCCGCGGGGATCGGTGATGTCGTGCTGATCGATGTCTCCGTGCGCGGGCTCGGGCGTGACTCGATCGCTGCGATGCTCCGGGACGCCGCCGTCGTGGGTCTGCGTTCGCAGGACACCGCGGAACGCACCAGTCTGGGTCTGCGGCACATCCTGCCCTCCGACACCCCGAGTGAGGAGATCCTTGCGGCGCTGAGCGCAGCGGTCGCCTCGGATGAGGAGGACGCGACCGCCTGGGTGCAGGAGGCGGCCACGGAGACTGCGCAGCGCGTCGGCCGGCTGGTCGCCGTCTGGGGGCCGACGGGCTCCAGCGGCCGTTCGACGATCGCGGTCAACCTCGCCGCGGAGGCGGCGCTCGCCGGTCAGGAGACACTCCTGGTCGATGCCGATACCTATGGGCCATCGCAGAGCCAGATGCTGGGCGTCCTGGACGAGACTCCCGGCCTCGTCGCCGCCTGCCGCGCCCACGATCGGGACACCCTCGACGAGGAGACCCTGGAGTCTCTCCTGCCGCTGGCACAACCGCGCCTGCGGCTGCTCAGCGGAATCGGGGTCCCAGCTCGCTGGGCCGAGCTGCGGCGCACCTCGATGGACGGCGTCTGGCACGCTCTCGCCCGTCGGGGAGGGCTTGTGGTCGCTGACGTGGCAGCTGTGCTCGAAGAGGACGAGGAGCTCAGCTACGACACCGCGGCGCCGCAGCGCAATGCGGCCGCGATCAGCGCGCTGGAGAGTGCCGACGCGGTGGTCGCGGTCGTGACGGCGGACCCCGTGAGCATCACCCGCTTCCTGCGCGACCACGCGCGACTCGAGGAGCTCGGAGTGGACGAGCTGCACGTGATCGTCAATCGCGTGGGAGCGCCGATCCCGGGAGACAAGGTCCGCGACCTGATCACGTCGCGGGTGTCGGTGACCACGCTGAGCCTGCTGCCGGACGATCCGGTCTCGTGCCGCACCGCGACCTGGGACGGAGCCCTGCTGGCCGAGGCCGCCCCGCGGTCCGCCCTGCGCAAAGGGCTGCAGGAGATCGCGGCGTCCCCGACCGTGCTCGGGCAGAGTGCCCCGGCGCTCGCCGGGGAATCCATCCCGTCGCCCGGGTGAGAAGATGACCGTATGAGGATCTATCTGCCGCTGACCACCGGGGACCGCCGCGCACTGGAGAGCGCTGGCTCGGACCTCGAGCTGGCACCCGGGCGCGCCGCGTGGGCCGTGACGACCCCGGCCCGAGCGGATCGTCCCGACGAGGACGAGGAGGACCTGGAGTACGAGGCGCTGCAGGACGCCGTGCACGTCGCCTTCAGCGCGAGTGCAGCGTCAGACCGGGCACTCGTGATCGCGGCCGACGTGCCCGACAGGATCACCCGGCCCGCCGACGAGGAGGGCGGCGCGTTCGGAATCGTCCTGAGCGGGTCCACGCGCGCGAGGATCGCGAGCCTCCACGTCACCGAGCTGGATGCCGCCTCGGCCGAAGCCGACGACACCGACCCGGCCCTGCTGTGGTTCGACGCGTCGGAAGGGTCCGAGGCGCTGGCATTCCTCGACGGCGCGGCGGACGACGGCACGCTCGAGAGCTGAAACGACTGGAGCTGGCGACGACCGGAGCTGGCCACAACCGGCGCGTCCGACACGTCGGGGCCGGACTGCCGCGGCGCGGAGCGTCCCGTCGTCGGCCACTCGGCCGAGCGTCTCGTGGCCGTCACTCAGCCGGACGCGCCGCCGGCTCAGTCCGTCTGCGCGGCGCTCGCCTGGTACTTCGCGGCAGATTTCTCCTCCGCGCAGAGCACCTTGGTGACGTAGGGCGCGGCGGCCTTCTCCAATCGCGAACCCAGCAGCGGAATCTTCGCCGTCAGCTCCCCGTCGATGACGACGCCGCTGGCCTGCTCGCCCGCCGGGGTCAGGCGCAGTGACGCGGTCATTCCTGCGGGAGTGCCTGCGACTTCGAGCTTCGTGGTGCCACTGCGGCTGCCGTCGGCCTCCGGTGCGGACCAGGTCTGGACCTCGTGGATGGTGACCGACGACCCCACGAACGGGCGCACGACGTCCGGGACCCGGTCGGTCGGCATGGCGAGCTCGGTACGCACGGTGAAAGCGCCGGCCGGGTCGCCGTCGGCCGTGGCCTCGGCGCGGGTGGCGCCGAGCGTCTGCTTGCGGATCTCGGCATATGCCGGATCGGTGTACATGGCGGCAGCGGCACGGGCCGACAACGGCAGGTTCAGTGTCTCGCGAAGCTTCATCCTCGTCCTCCCCAGGGGTTTCGTCAGCCCTCAGCCTAGGCCAGCTCCGCACCCGGTACGACACGAGCTTTCAGCGCAGCGCACTACCCTGGGACCATGCCGAGCCTGTCCAAATTCCTCGCTGACAATCGCGATCTCTCCGAGAAGGAGGCCGACTGGTTGCAGCACCTGGTCGGAGACTGGAATCTGGTCTCCGATCTGCTCCGATCCGACCTCGTGCTGTGGATCAAGGGGGAGGACGGCCCGCTCGCCGTCGCCCACTGCCGCCCTGCGACCGGTTCCACCGTGTATTACGAGGATCCTGTGGGCAGTGGCCTCGAGGATGCCGGCGGCTCCGAGATCGCCGCACTGCTGGATGGCGCCGAGCCGTCCGGCGAGATGGTCCCGATCGAGCGCGAGGGCCGTGAGGCCACGGGCCTGCTGGTGCCCGTGCGCAAGAGCGGGCGGACCCTCGCGGTCCTGGCCGTCGAATCGCCCGTCGCGGACGGGGCACCGTCCTCGAGCGCGGTGAGGGAGCGCCAGCTCGGCATGCGGCTGCTGACGATGCTCGAGAACGGCGCGTTTCCCATCGATGGCGCCCCGATCCCGCCGCGCCGCGGAGCCCCACGCGTCGGGGACGGGGTCGTCGAGCTCGACGGCGCCGGTGTCGTCCAATGGACCTCCCCGAACGCGCTGTCGGCCTTCCACCGATTCGGGATCGAAGGGGACATGGAGGGCATCACCCTGGCCGAGCTCTCGACCGACGTGCTGCAGTCGCGAGCACCGGTGGATGAGTCGTTGCCGCTGGTGCTGATGGGTCGGGCCGCCTGGCGCTCGGACATGCAGGCACGCGGCGGGACCCTCTCGCTGCGCGCGGTGCCGCTGACCGAGCGTGGCCAGCGCACCGGAGCGATCGTCCTGGTGCGTGACGTGACGGAGCTGCGGCGCCGGGAGCGCGAGCTGATCACCAAGGATGCGACGATCCGCGAGGTCCATCATCGCGTCAAGAACAACCTGCAGACGGTGGCGGCGCTGCTACGGATGCAGTCGCGGCGGATGAAGACGGACGAGGCGCGCGACGCTCTCACGGAGGCCATGCGAAGGGTCTCGACGATCGCCCTGGTCCATGAGTCGCTGCTCCAGGGCTCCCAGGAAGCGGTCCACTTCGACGAGGTGATCGATCGTTGCCTGCGCCTGGCCGTCGACGCCGCCAGTGCCACCGTCCATCGCGCCGGGACCCCGCGGCTGACGGAGACCCAGGTGGAGGTGCGCACCGAGAAGATCGGCCGGGTCGGGTCGATCCGGGCGGAGGAGGCTACGCCGCTGGCCCTGGTGGTGACCGAACTGGCCACGAATGCCGTCGAGCACGGCTTGTCCGAATCCGGGGGGACCCTGACCGTCCGCAGCGAACGGACCGGTTCGCATCTCGTCATCGATATCGAGGACGACGGGACCGGCATGGCCGGGTCGAAACCGACCGGGCTGGGCACGAACATCGCCCACACGCTCGTGCAGGGTCAGCTCGGCGGGACGCTGACCTGGCAGGGACGGCCCGAGGGCGGGACCCGGGCCACGATCGACGTCTACTTGGACCCGCTGACCGTCTGAGATCCGCTGACCGTCTGAGGCTCAAGCCTGTTCTCCCGCGGCTCCGTCACCGGCGCAGCCGGGAGCGGGCCGCAGGAGCGCGAGTCAGCTGGCGCGGCGGGCGCGCGCGTTGCGGCGCTTGAGCGAGCGGCGCTCATCCTCGGAGAGGCCGCCCCAGACGCCGGAGTCCTGGCCGGTCTCGAGAGCGAACTTCAGGCACGCCGTCATGACGTCGCACCGCTGGCACACCGCCTTCGCCTCCTGGATCTGCGTGATCGCCGGCCCTGTGTTCCCGATCGGGAAGAACAGCTCGGGATCATGGTTGAGGCACTCGGCACGGTGGCGCCAGTCCATCGTCACTCTCTCTTTCCAGAACGCCACGCCTCGCCCCGTAGGGGTGCGACGCGGCGAGGTTCGCTCCGGGTGGGGCGTTGTCGGGTCACCGGCTCGGCGCCACGAACCCGTGAGCGGCACAGGCTGCTGCGGGTCACGGTGGCGGTTTCGAGCCGTAATCCATTGTCTGAGCCGGTCGCGGCGCCGACAAGGGCCTACGTCCTCGACCTGGGTGGTACTTCCCACACGGCGCGATCCCGTGCCATCGCGGGCGTGATGCCCGGCACGGAGGCGTTGCGCTCGAGCCGATGGAGTGCTTCGGCGGGCCGGTCCTCGCGCCGCCGGGCAGCGGCCCGCGGACGCGCCCCGGGCACGCCGCGACCTCTCGGGCCTCTCGCGAGCTGCGATGAGAGATCGGGTGAGGGGGATGCCGGATACAGTTCCCCCATGCCCCGAGACGCCCGTGCACGCAGCTCCGCCGCCTCGGACACCGGCGTGTCCGGCCCCGCCGACGCCGCCGATCCAGGCCCCCGGACCCGGCCGGGCGCCGCAGTGCTGCTGGTGGTCGAAGCCCTGATGCTGACCGGGGCCGCCACCTTCTGCTTCGTGATGGTCACCGCTGGTCAGCTCCAGGCCCGTCTCGGCACGGGACTGGGACTGTTCCTCGTGCTCTTCGCGATCGCCTGCGCGGTCGCGGCGCGCTCCGTGCTCACCCGGGGACGGTTCGGGCTCGGCTTCGGTCTGACCTGGCAGATGTTCCAGGCTCTCGTCGGCGCGAGCATGCTGCGCAGCCAGATGTACTGGCAGGGCACGCTCGCTCTGGTGCTGGCGATAGCCCTCTTCATGCTGCTGACCCGGCTCGTGCGCTCCACGCCGCTGCCGCGTGGCGAGGACTGAGCGGGCCCGATCACGAAAGGACTCGCACCGGAACGGTCCGGTGCGAGTCCCTCCCGCCTCGAGCTGGCGGCCGTTCTCGAGCCGCCGGCCCATCCGGCGTCAGCTCACGCCCGTGGGCTCACTCGCCACCGGCGAGAGCAGCGGCCGGGGCCGTGCGGGCGGCGGCTCGCCCCGGCAGCACCGAGGCCACCCCGCCGGAGACGATCGCCAGCAGCAGCACCAGTCCCACCTGGCCCCACGGGACCGTGACCGAGACCGGGTAGGTCGAGCCCAGCAGGGCATTGATGCCCAGAACGCCGTAGACGGTGCCGATCACGATGCCGAGGACCGCCCCGACCAGAGCGAGCAGCACGCCCTCCCAGCCCAGCATGGAGCGCATCTGACGCTTGGTGGTGCCCAGGGCCCGCAGCAGCGCATTCTCGCCGGTGCGTTCGATGACGCCGAGACTCAGAGTGTTGGCCACGCCGACCAGCGCCACCAGTACGGCCACCGCGAGCAGCCCGATGGTGATGCCCAGCAGGACGTTCAGGATCTGTGCGTAGGACTCCCGCTCCAGACCGCCCATGTCGGCCTGGCCCTGGACGAAGCCGTCGCTGGCGGCCGTGTCCCGGATGTCCCGCGCCAGATTGGTCATGCCCACGCCGTCCCGGTCGGGGGAGCCGGGGTCGGCGAAGTCGCCGAGGACGACCGGCGTGGCCGCATCTCCGACGAGCTCTTCGAGCGTGCCCGGGGTGACCAGCGACATCTGGAGATTCGCATCGACCTGGACGCGCAGCTCGTGCGGGGCACCGTCGGCGCCCTCGATCTCCAGCACCTGGCCGTCGGTGAGCCCGAACTCCTCGGCGCGTTCCTGTCCCAGCAGGACCACTCCGTCGCGGAGCTCGTCGGCCATCTCCGGTCGGTGCGAGGTATCGCGCACCGCCTCCGGGTCGGCGCCGTACAGGGTCATCGGGATATCGGCTCCCACCTCGACGTCCCCGCGCGCGGCCGTGTGCGTGGCGTCCATCCCGTCGATCGCGGCCACCTGCTCGGCGGCGTCATCGGGCATCTGCTCGGCGGACAGGACCATGTCGATGGGCCGGCGCGAATCGAGCTCGGAGGTCAGGGTCGCCTCGGCGCTGCGTGCGCCGACGGCCATCATCGTCATCAGGGTGGTCCCGATCAGCAGGGCCGCGACCGTGGCGGCGCTGCGCTTGGGGTTGCGGGCCACATTGGCTCCGGCGATCCTCGCGGGCAGACCCCCGATCCGGGCCATCACCCGGGCCACGAGAGCCGACAGGGGGCGGGTGAGGACGATCAGGGAGGCCAGCACACCGCTGAAGCTGATCACGCCGCCGGCCATGGCGAGCAGGATGCCCGGCCCCGCGGTGCCGTTGAGCGCCAGCGCAGTGCCTCCGGCCAGCGCTGCGACTCCGACGACGACGGCGACCAGCCCCAGCACACCCTGCACGCCGAGACCCCGGTGCTGAACGGGCGGGGCCGGGCGCAGCGCCTGCAGCGGGGCGACCCGGGTCGCTGCACGCATCGGTGCCAGGCTCGCCGCCAGGGTGATCAGCATCCCCGCGACCAGCGGGAGCGCCACCGAGAGCACGCTGACGGGCACCAGGGCGACCCCGTCGAGCCAGCCCAGAGCGGCGGCCGCGGCGAGCGCGGCCTGGACCAGCAGGTGCCCGCCGACAGCGCCGGCGAGCCCGCCGATCAGTCCCACCGTCAGCGACTCGCGCAGCACCACGCCGCGCACCTGGGAACGGGTGGCGCCGAGAGTGCGCAGCAGTGCAAGGCTGCGGGTGCGCTGGGCGATCGTGACGGCGAACGTGTTGGCGATGACGACGGCACTGGTGAACAGGGCGATCACCACGAACACCGCGAGGATCAGGCCGACGGCACCGAACCCGGCGAGGGCCTGCTGGGTGGCCTCTTCCTCGGCCTCTTCCACCGTGCGCACGGTGACGTCGCCGGAGTCGCCGTGCGCCGCGACCTCGGCGGGGTCGGTGCCCTCGGGGACGGTCGCCAGCCAGGTCTCGGTCAGCGTCCCCTCGGTCGGACCGTTCAGCTTCTCGGCGTTGACGTCGGAGATGAGCACGCGCGGGGTCGCGCCGAACGCCGACCCGTCGGCCGCAGGGACGAGGCCGACGAACGTGAAGGTGGCTTCCTGCCCGTCCATGGACATGTCCGCGGGCATGGTGACGGCCTCTCCGAGGCCCACGCCCAGCTGTTCGGCGGCGGCCGAATCGAGCACGATCTCGGACTCCGAGCTCGGCAGCCGCCCCTCGGACAGGAGCTCCTGGCCGGTCCCGTCCGGCGGGAGCATCGTGGAGGTGAGGAAGAGGTCCTCGCCGGAGTCGGAGGTGAAGACGAGGGAGCTGCTCAGCTGGGGCCACACGGCCTCTGTGCCCTCGACCTGCGGCGCCTCGAGAGGCTGCTGGGACTCGTAGTCCTCGTCGGAGAGCGGGCGCTGGATCTCGAGGTCCGCGCCCTCGTAGTCCCGGGCGGACAGTGTCGAGATCGCCGAGGTCATCAGGTTCCCGGCGACCACCATGACGGCGACGAACGCGCAGGACAGGGCGATGGTGATGACGGCGGCCAGGTGCCGCCGCAGCGGGGTCAGCTTCACGGAGGTCCGCAGTGCCATCAGCGCTGCCCTCGCAGGTTTTCGTCGCTGGCGATGCGGCCGTCGGCGAGGGTGACGATGCGGTCGGCGCGCTCGGCGGCATCGCGCTCGTGGGTGACCATGACGACGGTCTGGCCGAACTCGTCGACCGACAGCCGCAGGAAGGAGAGCACTTCCTCGGTGGTGTGCGAGTCGAGGTTGCCGGTGGGCTCGTCGGCGAAGACGACGGCGGGGGAGGTGACCAGCGCGCGGGAGATCGCCACGCGCTGTACCTGCCCGCCCGAGAGCTGGGAGGGCAGGTGGGAGAGACGGTCGGTGAGACCGAAGGCGGAGGTGATCGTCTCCAGCCAGGCCCGGTCCACCCGTTTGCCGGCGAGCTCGAGCGGCAGCAGGATGTTCTGCTCCGCGCTCAGCATCGGCAGCAGGTTGAAGGACTGGAACACGAAGCCGATGCGCTCGCGGCGCAGCTTGGTCAGCGCGTCATCGTTCAGTCCGGTGATCTCGGTGCCGTCCAGCCGGATGGAGCCGTGGTCGACGACGTCGAGACCGGCCAGGGTGTGCAGGAGGGTGGACTTGCCCGAACCGGAGGGGCCCATGATCGCGGTGAACGCGCCACGGGCGATGTCGAGGTCCACCGCGTCCAGGGCGGTGACTGTGCCAGCACCGGTGCCGTAGGTGCGGGTGACGTTCCGGGCGACGATGGCGGGGGCGGCGTCTCCGGTGGGTGCGGCGGGGGCGGCCTGAGGTTCGGCGGTCATCGGTGTCCTTCGCGAGGAGGTGTGCGGTCACCACCGATGTTTCCGTACCGGGGCTACGGCCGACGTCCTCCTGCGGTCTCGACGCTGCGAGGCGGCCCCGACCTCAGGATGGGGTGGTGTCATACCGGAGGCTGACACACCGGGCCATCCGGGAAGGGGCGGGCATCTCAGTCGGCTCCGGGAGCGACCAGTCCGGTCTCGAACGCGATGATCACGGCCTGGACTCGATCGCGGGCCCCGAGCTTGGCCAGCACCCGTCCGACGTGGGTCTTCACCGTCGCCTCCGCGACGAACAGCTCGGCGGCGATCTCCTGGTTGGAGAAGCCGCGCCCCATGAGCGTGAGCACCTCGCGCTCACGGTCGGTCAGCTCGTCCAGGACGGAGGTGTCCTTCTGCTGCGGCTCGGGGGCGGCGACCACACGGGCCAGCAGCCGGCGGGTGGCCGACGGGGCGATCACCGCGTCCCCTCTGTGCACGGTGCGGATGGCCCCGAGCAGATCCTCGGGCTGGGCATCCTTGAGCAGGAACCCGCTGGCTCCGGCCCGGATCGCAGCGACCACGTATTCGTCGAGATCGAAGGTCGTCAGCACCACCACGCGCGGGGCGCGTCCTTCGGGGGCCTGGGCGAGGATCTTCTCGGTGGCCTCGATCCCGTCCATCCGCGGCATGCGCACGTCCATCAGCACGACGTCGACGGTGCGGGCGCGGAGCTGGTCGACGGCGGCGGCGCCGTCGGCCGCCTGGACGACGACCTCCATGTCCTGCTGCGAGTCGATGACCATGGCGAACCCGGCGCGCACCAGCGGCTGGTCATCGACCAGAGCGATGCGCAGCGGGTGGTCGAGGGGCTCGGTCATGGGGTCTCCTCCGGAGGAATGCGGATGGTTCAGGGGCTCAGGGGTCCAGGGGCTCAGGAGTTCAGGGGCTCAGTGGCTCTAGTCGTCAGGGGTTCGAGGAGGGAGCCTGCCCGGGAGGGGGCGGCACGGATCGGTTCTGCGGGGACCGACCTGGCGAGGAGCGGCTCAGCGCAGAGCGGGCGGGCGCCGATGGGATCGTGCCGGAAGAGAGCGCGGCGCCGTCCAGCGGCACCGTGGCGAGCACTCGGAATCCGTGTCCCGGCAGCGGCCCGGCCTGCAGGACCCCGCCGAACACGGCGACGCGCTCACGCATACCGGTGAGCCCGTGGCCCTGCCCGTCGGAGCCGGCAGCGGCGCCCTGGCCGTCGTCGACGATCTCGACCTGGAGGCGCTGGGGGCTCCGGGTGATCCGCACTGCGGCGGTGGCACCGGGCCCGGCGTGCTTGAGGACGTTGGTCAGTGCTTCTTGGACCAGGCGGAACAGTGACATCCCCAGCGCTTGAGGCAGGTCGTCCAGCCGGCCCTCGATCTCGAGGCTGACCTCGAGGCCTGCGGCGCGCACCCGCTCGGTGAGGTCCTGGAGCATCTCGGGTCCGGGTTGGGGTCCGTACCCGGTCTCGTCCTCCTGGCGGAGCACGCCCAGCAGTGACCGCATGTCCGACAGTGCGGCGCGGCCGGTCTCCCCGATGGTGCTCAGCACCTCGCCTGCCTTGTCGGGTTGCTGGGAGGCGATGAAGCGGCCGCCGTCGGCCTGGGCGATGATCACCGAGAGCGAGTGGGCGACGACGTCGTGCATCTCGCGGGCGATGCGGGCACGCTCGTCGGCGACCGCGAGCGCCGTGCGCTGCTCGCGCTCACGCATGGCCTGCTCGGCGCGCTCGCGGGTGAGGGCCAGCTGGCGCACCCGGGCGCGCTGAAGGTTGGCGAGGGCCCAGATCGCGGTGATGGTGACGATGCCGACGACGAACAGGCCCGCGGATGTCCCGGCCGCCTGGAGCGGATCCCCGTACGGGTCGCTCGCGATGAATATGCCCCAGTACCCCGACTGGACCAGCACGCCGAGGAACCCCGCCGCCATGCCCAGGGCGTGGACCGCCGGCCTGCCGTACGCGACGGCACAGAACATCGCGTAGAACGTGAGGACGTCTCCGAGGACGACCGGGACGACCGGGACGTGCATCACGGCCAGGCACCCGATGAGGATCACGCCGAGCCCGGGCCGGACCCGGCAGACGGCGGCCGAGACGATCATCGGCAGCGAGAACAGGGTCCACCAGCCGATGCCTCCGGAGCCCGCGGCGAACAGCAGCACGAGGAATGCGGCAGCGGAGAAGACGATCGCATCGACCTTGCCGGGATTCTCGATGATCCAGCGGAACGGGTCGCGGAACCGGACGCGCCTGGCCGGCGCGTCCGGCCGTGCATCGGGTCCGTTCGTCATGGCCACGAGGGTACGGGGGCGGGGCAGCGGGCGCGTCAGACCGCGGTCGGATCCCGCGGGACAGGCCTGCTGGGCTCAGAACCCTTCCCGCGGGCCGCTCACAGACCGCGTGTTGTCGACTGCGTCAGTGCTGCCGGTCGGTCCCGTTCGCCCCGTCGGACCCATCGGACCCACCGGTCCCCTCATGGTCGGGTGACACGGTCGGCACGCCATGGCGCGGAGTGAGCCGGGCGTCCTCGCCCGTGTAGGCGTCCGCGTCGCGATGGAGATTGCGCAGGCGGATGTCGCGCCCCTGGTCGATGAGGTCCTCGTGCTTCGCCTCGGCCTTCTGGGCGCCCTTGTCCTCGCGCAAGGGCAGGTCCAGGCTCTCCTCGGCCGGCTTCCCGGCCTCCAGCTCCCGGGCGCGCTCGAACTCGGCGTCGACCTCCGCGCCGATCAGCACGACGATGTTCACGACCCACAGGGCGAAAAGCACCGCCATGATGCCGCCGATCGCGCCGTAGCTGGAGTAGCCCGCGACCGTGGTCATATAGATCGACAGCGCCACGGCCGCGAACGCGATGCCCAGGATCGCGACCACGCCGCCGGGCGAGATGAGCCGGAACGGCTTGTCCACGTTCGGCGCGCCCCAGTACAGGATCGAGATCAGCGCGAAGGCGAGCAGGAGGATCACCGGCCACTTCACCCACGCCCAGATGGGCAGGAACGACTGGGTGAGGAAGATCAGCAGATCATTCATGCCCAGCGGGGTGGCGATCGGGCCCAGTAGGCCTTCGATGATGGACTGGCTCAGCAGCAGGGAGACGAGCATCAGAAGGATGCCCAGGATCATCACCACGGTCAGCCCCAGCATCCAGGCGTTCATCCGGATCGCGCCGCGGCCCTCGGGGATCTCGTAGATCAGGTTGGCCACCCGCCCGTAGGCCTTCACATAGGCCGACGCCGACCACAGTGCCGTGGCGACACCGATGATCAGACCGATCGTGCCACCGGTGGAGGAACCCATCAGCGACTCCACCGTCGAGTCCACGGCATCGCCCATCTGCATGCCGCTGCCGCCGACGGCGGCCTGGATCGTGTCCTTGAGCAGATCGGCGATCTGCTCCTGGAACCCTCGCAGCAGCAGCGTGGCCAGGGAGAACAGGGCCAGCAGCGTCGGTGCGATGGAGAGGACCATGTAGTAGGTGAGCTTGGCCGCCTGATCCGTCCCGCCGTCGCGCGAGAACTCCGCGAGGACGCGCTTGACCATGTACTTGAGGGTGGGAACGCTCAGGCGCGGGGCCTTGGTGCCGGGGGACTCGGCCATGAGGAGGCCTCCTGGGGTGTGGCGATCTCGCGGGCGGATGCATTGTCATCCTGCCATGAGTGCGAGCTGAGAGAGTTGTCCACAATTCTCGGGAGAAGCGAGCAGGGGATCTGCCTTCATGCATACAGTGGCGGTCGTGTGCGAGATGCAGCACACACCGGGCCGGGGACGAGGGGTCCGGGGACACGGGGCCGGGAGGGGACTGGATGGATGCCGCCACCATCATCGAGAGCGAGTCGCGCGAGCTGATACGCCGCCGCGGCCTCGATGCGCATGCCGACCAGCTCGAGCGGCTGATCCGCGAGGTGGTCGCCGACTACGACCGGCGCTCATCCTCCGGCGAGGTGCCCGTACTGCACGGCGATGACTCCACGGTCGCCGAGATCGCCGCGAGGATCGGCGGCTTCGGCGCGCTCCAGGAGATGCTCGATGATCCGACCATCGAGGAGATCTGGCTGAACTCGCCCAGCCAGGTGTTCTGCGCCCGCAACGGCCGAAGTGAGCTGACCACCATCGTCCTGGGGGACGCCGAGGTGCGCGGGATCGTCGAACGCATGCTCGTCAGCTCCGGCCGGCGGCTGGACATGAGCACCCCCTTCGTCGACGCGCTGCTGCCCGATAGCTCGCGCCTGCACGTGGTGATCCCGAGCGTGACCCGCACGCACTGGGCGATCAACATCAGGAAGTTCGTCGCGAAGGCACAGGATCTGCAGGGGCTGGTCGCACTGGGATCGCTCACGCCCCAGGCGGCAGATTTCCTCGACGCGGCCATCGCCTCCGGCCTGAACGTCATCGCCAGCGGCGCTACCGGCGCGGGCAAGACGACGTTCCTGCGCTGTCTCGCACAATCCGTGGGCGCACGGGAGCGCGTGGTGACCATCGAGGAGGTCTTCGAGCTCGACCTCGGGCTTCGCGATGTGGTCGCCATGCAGACCCGCCAGGCGAACCTCGAGGGGACGGGGGAGATCTCCATGCGGCGTCTGGTGAAGGAGGCGCTGCGGATGCGCCCCAGCCGCGTCATCGTCGGCGAGGTGCGCGAGGCCGAGTCGCTGGACATGCTGATCGCGCTGAACAGCGGCTTGCCGGGTCTCGCGTCGATACATGCGAACTCGGCCCGCGACGCTGTCACCAAGCTGTGCACCCTGCCGCTGCTGGCCGGGGAGAACGTGTCGGAGGGGGCGTGCAGGCTCCGCCGCTCCCGCCGTAGACGTCCGGCGTGCTCGTCGACGCGATGTGCGCGCCTGTCGGTTGCGCGGTATCAATCGGGCACCAACTGGCCTGTCCCTCCCGGGCTGCGGTCCAGGAATGTCCCTGTCGCCATCTAACGTGGGACGCGACTCGTCAACCTATGGAGAAGCGGACTCATACATGAACAACCTCGGGCCCTTCGTCTGGTCGATCGCAGACCAGCTACGCGGTGTCTACAAGCCGCACCAGTACGGCAGCATCGTCCTGCCGTTCACGATCCTTCGCCGGCTCGACGCACTCATGGCGTCCACGCGCGACGAGATGCGGGCGCTGGCGGCGAAGCACACCGGTGGCGTCCTCGATGCGCAGATGCGGCGCGCGACGGGCCTGTCCTTCTACAACACGAGCAAGTACGACTTCGCTCGGCTTCTCGAGGACCCTGACCAGCTACGCGAGAACCTGATCGAGTACGTCACGAGCTTCTCGTCGAACATCGATGTGTTCGAGCAGTTCGGCTTCGAGCAAGTCATTGACGTCCTCGACGAGAACAACCGGCTGTACCTCGTCGTGGAGCGGTTCGCGGGGGTTAACCTCCACCCCAGTGCGATCTCCAACGCGGAGATGGGTGACCTCTACGAGCACCTGATCTACAAGTTCGCGGAAGCCTCGAACGAGGAAGCCGGTGAGCACTACACGCCCCGCGATGCGATCCGCTTGATGGTGGACCTACTGTTCGCCGAGGAGCAGGAGTCGCTTCTCGGCGAGGGAGTCGTCCGCACGGTCTACGACCCGACCGCGGGCACCGGTGGCATGCTCTCGGTTGCCGAGGAGCGTCTGCGTGAGCGCAACCCCAGCGCCCGGCTGACCCTGTACGGCCAGGAAATCAACCCTCAGTCCTACGCGATCTGCAAGTCGGACATGATCTCCAAGGGCCAGGACATCGGCAACATCCGCAAGGGCGACACCCTGATCCAGGACCACTTCTATCGCCGCACCTTCGACTTCTGCCTCTCCAACCCGCCTTACGGCGTCGACTGGAAGGCCGCCGAGGATTTCGTCAAGGAGGAGGCGCGCACCGGCAAGCTCGGACGCTTCGGTGCCGGGCTCCCGTCCGTCAGCGACGGGCAGATGCTGTTCCTGCAGCACCTCGTTAGCAAGATGCGCCCGGCCCACGAGGGTGGTGGCCGCGCCGGCATCGTGTTGAACGGCTCGCCACTGTTCACCGGTGCCGCCGAGTCTGGGCCGTCCAAGATCCGGCAGTGGCTGCTGGAGGAAGACCTCGTCGACGCGATCATCGCGCTGCCGACGGATATGTTCTTCAACACGGGCATCGCCACGTACGTCTGGGTGCTGGACAATGCCAAGACGCCGGAGCGCCAAGGCACCGTGCAGCTCATCGACGCCAGCGGCATGTGGACCAAGATGCGCAAGGGCATGGGATCGAAGCGTCGCGAGATCTCCGTGGGCCAGCGGGACGACATCGTCTCGCTATATGACGCCCACGAGGACGGCGAGCAGTCGAAGATCCTGTCCACCGATGAGTTCGGATATTGGACGATCACCGTTGAACGCCCGTTGCTCGATGACGATGGCCAGATCGTCCGGGACCGCAAGGGCCACCCGAAGCCCGACGCCAAGAAGCGCGACACGGAGAACGTGCCGTTCACGTATGGAGGCAACACTTACGGTGCCGACGGCAAGGACGCGACGGTCGAGGCGTACTTCGCCGCCGAGATCGCTCCGCACATTTCAGATGCCTGGATCGACGACAAGAAGACGAAGGTCGGGTACGAAATCCCATTCACCAGGATCTTTTACAAGTACGTGCCTCCGCGTCCACTTGAGGAGATCGACCGTGACCTCGAAGCCAAGGTCGCCAAGATACTCACCATGCTGAAGTCGGTGGAAGCATGAGTGCGCTCCCCTGGAGCTCAGCGCTTCCTCGTCATTGGCAAGTCGTACCCGCACGAGCGGTGGCACAACCTGTGAGACGCGAGCCAGAGCCCGACGATATGACCGTAACGGCGTTCCGTGACGGCCGCGTTACGCTTCGGTCAAATCGTAGAACTGATGGATTCACCGAATCTGTCAAGGATGTTGGCTATCAAGGCGTGCGCGACGGTGAGGTTGTTATTCATTCGATGGATGCCTTCGCGGGGGCAATTGGTGTGTCCGATTCGAATGGAAAGATGTCGCCGGTTGTGCACATCTACAGAACCCCAGGCGACAACCCGGAGTTTATTGTCCACGCTCTGCGTGCCGCGTCGATGGCCGGATTTATCCGCGCGCTCGCAAAAGGTATTCGTGAACGTTCGACTTCGTTTGACCGTTCGGTCTTTAAGTCGATGCTCTTGCCACGTCCGCCGCGGGTCGAGCAAGATAAAATCGTTGCGTACATTGATCGCGAGACGCAACAAATCGACGAACTGATCGCCGAGCAGCGCGGCCTCGTCGATTCTCTGCGGGAGCGACGTGACGCAGTCGTAAAGCGATCTATTTCTCGCGGAGTCGATCCAGGTGTCGATATTGCTGACAGTGGTGTTTCATGGATTGGCGCAATGCGTGCTGATGCACAGCTGGTCCGCGTGCGGTTTCTTGCCGACGTAAATACTGGGAGCGGCGATACGCAAGACGCTACGTTCGGAGGCGACTACCCATTCTACGTCCGTTCCGACTTGGTGCAACGCTCGGATAGGTTCTGTTTTGAGGGTGCTGCGGTCCTAACGTCCGGAGACGGGGCGGGCGTTGGGAAGGTCTTCCATTTAGTTCAAGGCGGGCAGTTTAATGCACACCAGCGGGTGTACGTGATGAACAATTTTCGCAACGTAATTCCGTCGTACTTCTTCTACGCGTTTAGCGCTTACTTTGGGTATGTCGCGCTCGATGGTAGCGCTAAGAGTACAGTGGACTCAGTTCGTCGTCACATGATCACTAATATGCCGATTGTGGTCCCATCTCTCGATAGCCAGCGAACGGTCGCCGCATATCTCGACGAACAAACGTCCCGAATCGACGCACTGATCGCAGAGTCCGAGAATCTCATTACGCTCTCATTGGAGCGACGTGCGGCGCTGATCACTGCGGCTGTCACGGGCCAGATCGACGTGAGGACGGCGGCATGAACAGCCAGCACAAGGAGATCGAGTTCGAGAGGGAGCTCTGCGAGCACCTCGAAGCGAACGGCTGGCTGTATTCCGAGAACGACGGCCTCTACGACGTAGAGCGGGCGCTTGTCCCTGCAGACGTCTTCGCGTGGCTCCAAGAGACGCAGCCGGCGGCGTTTGACAAGTTCGTCAGGCCCGGCTCGCCGGACGAAGCCAAGCGCCGGCGAATGCTCCTGGACCGTCTCACGGCCAGCCTCGACAAGCCGATGACTGACCGCGAGGGTGCCCTGCGTTCCCTCCGCAAGGGCTTCAACGTCGCGGGGCTCGGCGCTGGATCCGCGAAGTTCGACATGATGCAGGCGCGTCCGGAGACGTCGCTGAACCCGTCGACTCAGGCTCGTTACGAGGCGAACCGCCTTCGGGTCATGCGGCAGGTCCACTACGGCGACGGCAACAACTCAATCGATCTGGTGTTCTTCCTCAATGGCGTGCCTGTGGCGACGGCGGAGGTGAAGACCGAGAATACGCAGACTGTGGAGGACGCGAAGCAGCAGTACCGCGAACGTGTGCTCCAGCCGAAGGGCAAGAAGCCCTTCGCGCTGCTGGGCAACGGCACCAGAGCCCTTGTGCACTTCGCCGTTTCCGAGGACGAGGTCTGGATGTCCACGAAGCTCGACGGCCCGAAGACCCGCTTCCTGCCGTTCAACCGCGGTACCGAGGACGGCGGAGCCGGCAATCCGTTGAACCCGAACGGGCAGAAATCGGCGTATTTCTGGGAGCAGGTGCTGCAGCGTGATGCGTGGCTGGCGATCCTCTCGCGCTTCATCTGGATCTCCGAGTCCCGCAGCAAGGACCAGAGCGGTCGGCAGAAGCGCTCGTACACGCTGATCTTCCCGCGATTCCATCAGTGGGACGTGGTGCGGAAGCTCGAGGCGGCGGTCACTACACCGGAGCCTGACCGGCGCTTCCTCATCCAGCACTCGGCAGGATCGGGCAAGACGAACTCCATCGCGTGGACAGCGCACCGCCTGGCGCGCATCCAGGTCGGCAACAAGAAGCTCTTCGACACGGTGATCGTGGTGACCGACCGGAACGTCCTGGACGCGCAACTGCAGGAGGCGATTCGGCAGATCGATACGGACAACCAGTCGATCGTCGCCACCATCGATGACAAGGCGATCCGGGAATACGCCGCGTTGCGTGAGGACTACTCTGCCTCGAAGTCCGGCGCGCTCGGACATGCCATCGAGTCCGGGAAGCTAATCGTTGTGGTCACGGTCCAGACGTTCCCGTTCGTCCTGGATAAGCTGCAGAACGCGGAGGAGTTCAAGAAGAAGAAATTCGCTGTCATCGCTGACGAGGCGCACTCCTCGCAGTCCGGACAGACTGCTGCGAAGCTGAAGAGCGTCTTGTCCGACGAGCAGCTGGGGGAGCTCGCGGAAACAGGCGAGGTCGAGGTCGACGCCGAGCAGATGATGATCGATCAGATGCTCTCGAGCGAGATGAAGGCTCGGGCGACCCACGAAGGGATCTCGTTCTTCGCTTTCACTGCCACACCGAAGAAGAAGACGCTCGAGACCTTTGGCCAGCGTGACGGCGACGACGGAGAGCCCAGACCGTTCCATCTGTACTCGATGAAGCAGGCGATCGAGGAGGAGTTCATCCTCGATGTGCTGCGGGGTTATCGCACGTACAAGATGTATTTCGACCTCGGCGAGCGTGTCGAAGGTTCCCTCGATGTCGAGGTCGACGAGTCCGAGGCCAAGAAGTCGGTCATGCAGTGGGTGCGGGTGCATCCCACGACCATTGCGCAGAAGTCCGCGATCATCGTCGAGCACTTCCGAGAGAACGTGTCTCACCTGCTCGACGGGGCGGCGAAGGCGATGGTGGTCTCCGCCAACCGGCTGGGCGCTGTGCGATACAAGCGGGAGATCGACCGCTACATCAAAGCGAAGGGTCTGGACTACGGCACGCTCGTAGCGTTCTCGGGCACGGTCGAAGACGCCGAGACGAGCGCGGAGATCGGCCTGGAGACGCTGAACGAATCCACGATGAACGGCGGCACGCGGGATCTGCGCCAGGAGTTCAAGAGCCAGCAGTACCAGGTGATGATCGTCGCGAGTAAGTTCCAGACCGGCTTCGACCAGCCCCTGCTATGCGCGATGTACGTCGACAAGAAGCTCTCCGGGATCACGGCGGTGCAGACCCTCTCGCGCTTGAACCGCACCCACACGACGACGAAGGGCACCAAGAAAACTTCCTTGATGACGCAGGTGGTCGACTTCGTGAATGACCCCGCGGACATCCAGGCTGCGTTCGAGCCGTACTACGCCGATGCTCACATCGATGAGTCGACCGACCCGAATACGATCTGGGACATCCTCTCGAAGCTCGACGGTGCGGACATCTACGAGCCGGAGGAGATCCAGGAGGTCGCTAACGTGTTCCTCACGGAGGGAACTGGAGCGGGATCCAAGGTCAACGGCAAGATCGCCCGCGGTCTCGGTCCGGCCAAGAAGCGCTACTGGGATCGGATGGAAAGCGCCCGGCGTCGGGAGGACCGACTGGAGCTGAACGAGCTGGCTCTGTTCCGGAAGAACGTCACCTCCTTCCTGAGCTTCTACGACTTCATCACTCAGGTTGTCGACTACGAAGACCTCGACCTTGCGAAGAAGGCGATCTATCTGCGACTTCTCGCGCCGCATCTGCGCGATACCGGACTCACGGACGTGATCGACCTGTCCGACGTCGAGCTGACTCGGCTTCAGCTTGTCGAAGAACAGCCGGCGGACATCGACATCTCTGGCGGCGGGGAGATCACCGGAGCATCGCAGCCGGGCAGCGCCGAGCCGCGTGATCCCAAGATGGTGGCCCTGATCGAGGTGGTGCGCGAGTTGTCTGCGATGCTCGGCGAGTCGGAGGAGACGACTCGAGGTGCGGTGGAGACGATCATCTCGAAGCTCGGCGAGGACCCGACGTTGGTGAAGCAGGCGCAGTCGAACAGCGAGACCCAGTTCGAAGAGAGCCCCGACCTTCAGGCCAGTACGGACGAAGCTGTCCTGGCCGCCGGCGATGTGCTGGGCAGGGTCAGCGAGGTGATCTTCGCCGGGGACGCTGACGCTGAAAGAGCCCGGCAGCTGATCGCGCGCGCTTTCTACCGCTCTCGGAACATCGCTGCAGACGGGTAGCCAGGAGAGGGCGGCCGCGCCTCCGCACCCAGCCGTCTACCCGCCCCTGCGAACTCTGGAAGAGGTAGGCGCGGGGGAGTGCGGTGGTTAGCCTGACCGGTGTGGCAGAGCGAGGACTAATCTACGGCCGTGCCTCCCGGGACCCCAAGCACCGCGGCACCAGCGTCGACGACTAAATCCGGTAGTGCCGGGCCTGGGCGGATGCCAACGGGGTCGACGTGGTCCGCGTCGTGCGTGACGACGACAGGTCGGCCAGTGCGAGCGCCAAGCGCGACCGGGAAGGGTTCGAGGACGTCCTCGACACGGTCAGGCAGGGCGAGATCGATGTTTTGATCGTCTGGGAGTCCTCCCGTGCGTCGCGCGACCTCGCTGTCTTCGTCGACCTGCGCACGGCATGCCGGGATGCGGGCGTCGGGCTGGTCTCGAAGGGCCGCAGATACGACCTCGCGCACACTTCCGACTCGTTCACCGCGACGCTGGATGCACTGCTGGCCGAGCGGGACGCCTCGGATATCCGTGACCGCAACGTGTGTACGGTACGCCGGAACGCGGAGTTAAAGCGGCCGCACGGGCGGTTCGTGTACGGCTATCACCGGGTGTACGACTCGGCGACGGGCGCACTGCTCGACCAGACGCCGTACGTGCGGGCCGGCCCCGACGGCGAGTCCGCGCGCACCGCTGACGGCACCGTGATCCCCGTCCTTCCCGATGACCCGGCACCGAAGACCCTGTGCGAGGAGGCGCGGGTCCTCGTGGAGTCCGCCGAGGCGGTCCTGGCGGGCAAGTCGCTGCGGAGCGTGGCCCTCGAGCTGACGGCCCGCGGCGTGCCCAGCCCCCGGCGGCCGAACGCGAGGACGCTGCGTGAGAACCCGGGCGGCGTCGTGACCTACTGGCATCCCGGCTCGCTGCGCCAGCGGCTGCTCAATCCCACCATCGCGGGCCGGCGCGTCCACCAGGGCCAGGACATCGGCGAGGCCACCTGGGCCCCGGTCATCGACCATGGCACCTGGCTGCGGTTGCACGCGGCGCTGACGAACCCCTCCCGGCTCAGCGCGCCCCCGCGGGGGAAGCAGCCCCGGCACCTGCTGTCGGGCATCGCGCGCTGCGGCGAGTGCGGGGAGCGCTGAAGGCCTCGACGAACATGTCCCGATTGCCGCTGGCGTACACGTGCCTGCACGAGGGGTGCCGGAAGGTCACCGTCTCCGGCCGGCGCGTGGACGAGATGATCGATGCCCTCTTGCTCGTGCTGTTCGGCTCGCCCGGCTACCGGGCATTCATCGCGGAGTCATATCGGCAGCGCCAGGAGAGTGAGCGCAGCGGCCCGGACGTCGCCGGGATGATCGCGGCTAAGGAGGCCGAGCGCGCGGACCTCGACGCCCTGAGGGCGGAGGGCGGCATCACGCTGCGCGCCTACGGCGTCGAGGACCTACGCCTGGCGGAGGAGATCGACCAGCTGCGTAGCCGGGAGATCGCCCCCGTCAGCTCGCCCGCACTGCGGCGGATGTTCAGCGCCGCGAGCCTCACCGAGGGGTGGAGACAGGCCGGGCTGATCGAGCGGCGCGAGGTGATCCGGATCCTGCTCGACGTCCGGGTCGCCAAGGCGACGAGGCGCGGCCGGCGATTCGACTACTCCCACGTCGAGGTGGAGCCGGGGCAGCTGCTACTGGAGTCCATTGACCGCATGCTGCCGGACTACGACCCGGACGATATGGCGGCCTACTTCGGCCCGGCCTCGGGTTCTCTTGACTCCGGGGACGGGTCCGGTGAGGGCTCGCCATCGTCTCCGTCGTGAGCATCGATGAGCCCGAGAAGCTTCCCGGCGACTTCGTGGCTCGGAGCGGGGAAGGCGTCGAGCGTGCGCTCGAGCCAGTCTTGGAACTCGGGGTCGTCGTGAAGGTCAGGCACGAGGCCTCCTGCTGCATACAGTGTGCGGGAACAGAGTAGCCCGCCTGCACAATCAGCCCTTACCGCGGTGCGCTGCGAACGGGTCGATGACACTGTGCACGCCGTGCCTAGGGCAGATGAAGGAGATCCGCATGCCGACCTCCGTCGGCATCGGCTCCGGCTCACAGTTGCCACCGCATTCCGTGCAGGTCCGGTAGCGCACGTTGCGAGAGTTGCCGTCCATGTGCTGAAGCGTACGCGGGCGATAGCGGGCTCCGCCTGTGGAGAGGCGGCGCTGTGGATCGCCGGCCGCCGGTCCGCTACTGAGACTCGTCCGTCTCCGGACCATCGCGTCGACCCACCTCACGGTCTCATCGGCCGTCGAAATCCGGAGGATGAGGCCCTGCTCGGGCTCGAAGCCGAGTGCCATCAGGTGCTTCCGCCAGCGCGCGAACGCCTTCTTCTCGGCGTCGGTCGCCACCGGGCTGAGCTCCGCCGCGCCCGTGGACTTCAGATCGACGAGCACACAGCGCTTCCTGCTCAGGCCCGCGACGAGTCCGGGCGGGTGAGGGAGGGCAGACGCCAATCCTTGTTGGAGGGGGCGGGAACGACGGCTGCGACCATAGCCACCTCCAGCGCGCGTCGGCCGCCTCCTCCTCCAGGCACCGGGCCGCACGGCCGGCGGTGGGCCCCACGTGCTCGAGGACCCACGCCTGCCGCTGCGAGCTCAGCTCGAGGTACTGGTCGAGGATGGTCGCCCACCACGGGCCGGCCGGATCGAGCACCAGCTGGGCCCTCGACCACGGCTGCGCTGGATCCTCGCCGAGGACGGAGACGATCAGGGCCGCGGCCCGGGCCACGTCCTCCGTGATCGCCGCGGCCTTCTCGCCGCGCTGCTCGGCCTCGACCCAGCGGCGGCGGTAGCCGCGCTGCAGCACCTGCGGCTTCGCGTACGCCATGCCGACCGCGCGATCGACGAGATACCCCAAGACAGCGTCGTGCAGCGGCTGATGACTCACCGGCACCCCCTTCGTGGTCGATCCCCGCAGCGAGCGTACCCGGTCGCGGCGATTCTGGACACTGGTCTAGTGCACTGTCGGGGCCGCGACGTAGCCTCCAGCCATGTCGTCCGACGCGCCCACCGGCTTCGCCGTCGCTGATGCGGTCCTGCACTACAGGCGGATCCGCGAGCTGACGCGCGACGAGCTTTCGTACGTGCTCGGCATGCTCGACCACGAGCTCACCGACGAGGACATCGATTGACCGCGAGTACGCGGCCTGTGTGCGTGTGCCGATGCGCTGGCGGCGGTGATTGCTGCGGAGATCCTCATGGTCCGCCGACGAGCGTCGGGGATGAGAGGCTAAAGCATGGCTGTCTACTCAGATCGTGATCGTCGGCAGATCGACGAAGCATGTGCAAACTGGCGCGAGCGGTCGCTGATCGGTGACGCTTCGATGCTCCATCCTGACGAGTTCCCCACCTGCTGGTCGAGGCCTGTACTCGACGAGCTGAACGAGAAATTCTGGGAGAACCTTCTCGAGGGGGAGGAGGGTGGCGGGCGCTTCGAGAGCAAGTGGGAAGTGCAGCTGGAGGGTGCTGACATCGAGGTCAGGTTGCTCGCCGCGGAAACTTTACTGGTCTATTATCTGGTCACTGCGTCGGTCGGGCCGGGCCGGAAACTGGAGATGATCAACAAGACGATCGGATCTGATCATCCGGAACTTCATGTAACCACCGACAGTACTGTGTACGAAGCACTTGAGAATTGGATTGCGAATCCGGGCCTGTACTACAACACCCGTCAGGATCTCCATGTCGGTTACCTGATGGCGCTCGCCTTGCGGCTAAAGACTCTGCCGCGCGACGAGAGAGTCGCGCTCTTGGAGGACAATCCGTGGGGGTTCGCCAGGTTTGCTGAGGACGGCGAGCATCACAGCGACACGATGCGCCACATAGTGTGTCACCTCCTGTATCCCGCGTACTTCGAGAGGATCGCGTCGAGCCGGCATAAGGAGCTCGTCCTCAAAGCTTTCGGTGATCTTGACTCAAGTGGCTCTGACGCCAGCCAGGACCAGAGACTGTACTCGATCCGTCAGGCGTTGAAGGAACGTCTGCCCGAGTGGGACGAGAGTCGACGCGACTACTACGAATCCGATCTCAAGCCCATTTGGCACCCAGTGGGACGCTCAGCGGACAGCGCGACGATGGACCCCGCCTTCGCCCTGGATTTCAAGAAGCAGATCGTGCTCTACGGCCCTCCCGGGACCGGAAAGACCTTCACAGCGCGCGAACTGGCAGAGAGCGTGATCAGGGCGGCTGCGTTGCAACGGTGGGGTGTGGATGAGTACTTCAGCGATGTCAGCGCGGTTGTCGAGGCTGTCAGGGACCATGTGACCAGTCTGCAAATGCACCCGTCCTACGGCTACGCCGAGTTCATGGTGGGTCTGCGGCTGGATGCTGAAGGCGGAACGAGCTATCAACTAGGTACTCTTCCACGGATCGTTGAGCGAATGCGCGTCGAACAGCAGGAAATGGGTGAGCGTGCGTTGCCGCATGTGTTGATCCTCGACGAGATCAACCGGACTGATCTGAGTGCAATGTTCGGTGAGGCATTCAGTGCGATGGAGCGCGACAAGCGTGGCACCGATATTGACCTTTTTGCCGAAGGGGACGACGGTGAGCAGATCCGATTTGCAATGCCGGAGGACCTCTACATCGTCGGGACGATGAACGAGATCGACCAGTCTGTCGAGGCGCTGGACTTCGCGATGCGTCGCCGGTTCTTCTGGTTTCCCGCCCCGTTCGACAAGGAGGCTCTGTTCGCCATCTGGGAAACGCAGTGGGCTGAGCAATCCATGACGGTGGAATGGCGTGACGCTGTGCCCCAGCTCGAGGATCTGGCCGAGGGAATCTCCCGTCTGAATGCGAAGATCGCGGAGCTGTCGGAGCTGGGCCCAGAGTACGAGCTCGGGGCTGCAGTGTTCGGTGACCTGCCGTACTTCGTCGCGCTCGAGTGGCGGCATAAGGTCAATCGTCGTCGCCAGGGAAAGTATCTTTGGAATGTCCAGGGCAAAGTACTCGCACCGTTGCAGTCTCTATGGACACTTTCGATTGAACCAGTGCTTTCGCAGTACTTGGCCGGCTCGGACCGGCGCGTTGAGCAGCTGGAGGAGCTCAAACAGTCCCTCTTGACCCCGATGGGCAACTGAAAATGGCCGGCAGGAAGGGCAGTGTTGCGGTGGGATCAGTGCCAGACCGTCTTGTGATCAAGGATCTCACCTCGGAGACGCACTGGGATCGCCCACCCACCCAGGAGGAGCAGCACTGGCTGGCTTCGATCACAGAGCTGTCGCCGGAACCATTTGTGCTCAACGCGCAATTGCAGATGGATCACGCGCCGACGATCGAGCCCGTCCTCACTAGAGATCTCGATGGCTGGCGGGCGAACCGTTACATCGGCGAGATCCGCCACCAGGGTAGAACACTGGTCATCCAGCCGCGCCTCGGCGTCGGGACGATCATGTCGTGGATCAGCACGATTCTGAACGTCCAGGTCCTGCCGCGGACCGCTACGCAGTCGACGGGAGTGACCAGTGCGGTCACACAGCTGCTGGCAGCCTTGTGGAGAGCTTCGATCCTCACAGCGGGACAGCATGCATTGCCGCGAACAGGTCGGAAGGTCAGTTCGCGTGGAGTGGCGGTGAAAGGGCGTCTTGATGTGGGGGCGACCGCACGTCGACGGGCAGCCGGGCACCGCGATTTGGTCTCAACGCGCGTCGTGCGCACCTACGATAATGCGCCAGCCAGTGCCGTGGTGCTCGCGGATCGCTACTTCGATCGGCACCTTTCTGGTGCCCGCTGGCGAGGCTCTCGGCTCGACGAGCAATTGGCGGTGTTGCGGGCTGCCACGGGGCCACGTCCGGCAAAACCAAGTCTGCATGACATACGGAGCACGCGATACAGTCCGATCACGGTCAAATGGCGGCGTGCAGCTGAGTTGTCGTGGCGAATCCTGAACGAAGATCCGCTAGGTGTCGCGGCCGATGATGAGTCGACCCACGGTGTGCTGATTGATGTCGCCGAGCTCTGGGAGCTGTTTGTACTGCACTGTGCTGGCTTGGCTACGGAGCAGCCCGTACGGCACGGCACGACTACGCGGACGTCGGGCCACCTGGCGCGCTCCACGATCGATCCAGATCGTAGGGTGGGCAAGCTCTATCCCGATGTCATGGTCGGGGAGAAACCCATCACGGCCGTACTCGATGCCAAGTACAAGAGGCTTGGGAGCTGGCGAGGTATCGACCGTGAGGACCTGTATCAATTGCATGCCTATTCCTCGTCCTTCGCGGCACCGTTGGCGGCGCTGGCGTATCCGGTCGCTAGCGGCCAGGTGCCTGACGACGAGCTTTACAGTCCCTGGAAGACGAACACAGGCACGCTGTCGTTCCTCACCTTGCCGACTGAGAAAGAAGCCTGTGTGGCCAAGCTGGCAACGTGGTTCGGAAATGGCGGTGTCGTGCAATAAGGGGCCCGGGCGTAGTTCCTGCCGTGCGAGCCCTCGTCTGAGGGATGTGGCTCAGCCGTCTTGCAGACATCACCCGCTCCGGACACGACGAGGCCCCCGCGCTCCCGCGGGGGTGTCAGCCTCATAAGTGTCTCGATTGAGAGACGAATCGAGACACACTCGATGAGACTCCTGTATGGGTCGCGCACCTGGGACATGATTAGTAGATCGGGAGCGGATCGCCAAGGTAGCAAGATTACCTTGCGGTTGTGAGCGCAGCCGCTCGATCGAGATTCCCGCCGACGTCAGCACACGTTCCAATGATGAGGTATCCCGATGATGCTCCGCCTGCTCAAGATCGAACACTTCCGGGGTATCGAGTCAGCTGAATGGGTGATCGACCGGCACTTGATCGGTCTTGTCGGTGCGGGAGACAGCACCAAGACCACGCTATTGGACGCGATCGGTCTGGTGCTCAGCGCGAATCACAACCCTCAGTTCACGGATGCTGACTTCTTTGGGCTTGACCTGAAGAAGAACATCACCATCGAGGCCGCGATCTCGGGCCTTCCTGACAACCTCGTCAAGGAGAGTCAGCTCGGCAAGGACCGCTCCGGCATCAAGCCGAATGGCAGGCTAGTGCACGATCCAGTGGACGGGGCAGAGGAGTGCCTCGTGATCAGGCTGACCATCACGCCGGAGCTCGACCCCACCTGGGAAATAGTTCGACCGGGAACCGAAGACGCCCGCCATATCTCCGCGAGCCAGAGACGGCAGCTGGGCTTCTTCCGCCTCGGAGAGCGTCCCGACTATCACCTCTATCGCGACCAGGGACGATACTCGAACGTATCGAAAGCACTTCGACCACCCTCGGTAACGATAGTCCGTTACGGATTGAAGCGATTCAAGGTAGAATCGGGACCATGAGATACACGCCCTGCCCGGTCGACGGGACCCCGGTCGATCAGACCCCGCCCCGCCAGGGCCGCCCCGCTCGGTTCTGCTCGAACCGCTGCCGGCAGAGGGACTACCGCGCCCGCCGGGCCGCGGCCCCGCGCTTCGCCGCCTGTGAGCACGACGGGACCCCGATCGAGATCTCCGGCCGCGGACGCCCGCCTCGCTTCTGCTCCGACTCGTGCCGTGTCGCCGCGCACCGCGCCCGCCGGGCCGTCGTCGCCGAGGCCGAGGAGATCCTCCGCGGCACAGTCGACCCGATCCCGGCCGAGCTCCGCGAGCGGGACCGGTGGGTGCGATGGACCGTCACGAAGGACGGGCGGAAGCTCCCGCTCCGGGCCGACCGGAACCGCGCCGCCTCGTCGACGGACCCGCACACCTGGTCGAGCTACGCCGAGGCCCGGGACAGCGCCGTCGGAACGGGCGTCGGCTTCGTCCTCGGCGACGGGATCGGCTGCCTCGACCTCGACGACGCCCTCGACGCCGACGGCAACGTCACCTCAGCGGTCGCCGAGGCCGTCCTTGCCGCGAACCCCGGTGCGTGGGTCGAGCGGAGCATGTCCGGCCGAGGCCTCCACGTCTTCGGGCTCCTCGCCGAGGCCCCCGGGACCCGTCGCCCCGGGATCGAGGTCTACTCTCGCGCCCGGTTCATCGCCCTCACCGGGGACGTCTTCCGCGCGGGCGCGCTCGTGCCGCTCGTGCCGCTCGTGACTGCGTAGCACATCCTCGCGACGCTTCGACTCCCACGCGCTAGCGGCTACCGCAGCTACTGCACTCAGGGCTGCGGCGGCCGTACTCACGAGGGCTAGTCCTCCCGAGGGGACTTCCGGGACGTTCCCCCGGGCGGAGGCGATCAATCCAACGGCCACGACTACGGCGAGGCCAGCCGGAGCGAGAAGGAGAGCTCTCCCAAACCACCGTTGGACTCTCACTGCCCGCTCTTGCTGGTCGCGGACCACTGACTCGACCAGTTTCGCGATCTCCGCATCGAGTGGGGCGCCTTGATGTCCTAGGGATTGACGAAGTGCGGCGAGGCGCTCAAGCCGCCGGAACTTTCGCACCCAGGGCAGGAGCATGTATGCGACCCAGGGAAGCGCGATCGGCAGCAGTCCGCCGACCACCGTCGAGAGGAGTTCCATTGAGTTGTCGAAGGTTCCTAACCGTCGCGCCGGTCCATGCTGGCCTGAACGGTCACAGTGAAGGCGCCGGTGCCGTCGTCCTTGGCGTTCACCGTGTCGATGTGCCAGTCTGTGGTCCCGAAGAACTCCGTGAACACCCCGCCGAGCGTCGCCTCAGCCTCCGCGAGGGTCTTGACGCCCCTCAGGGTGCGCGTGCAGACGTACGGGCGGGGCGAGGGGTGCGGCGGGCTCGTCTGTCCACCGAACATGCTCGAGAAGATGTCCTCGAAGCCTCCGCCGCCGGGCGAGCTAGTCATCACTGGCCCCTCAGAGCTCGACGCCGTCGGCCGGGTAGTAGCTCGGGTCGTAGATGCCGAGGAGGGTCGACTCCCTGGGGACGCGCTTGACGAACACGTTCCAGCCGTAGGGGAAGCCACCGTGCTTCTCGTAGATGAAGGCGACACCCTCAACCTCGTACGCCTCGCCGGTGTCGGCGTTCGTCGTGTAGAAGATGGATCCGACCTGAGGAATCGCACCGGCGTACTCGACCGTCTCGACGTGACGCTGGCCGTCGAAGACGTTGAAGATCGGATCCTGGTTCATAGCTAGATCTGATCATGGACGTGACGCTGGCCGGGACGTTAGGGCTAACGATCGAGTAACGGTCCGTCTAGCCTGAAGTGCTGCTCCGGTGGCTCTAATCCGCGTCCGACCAGGGCTTACTATTACCCCTACATCGCCCGGGCCGGGATCGTGGTGGCGCTGTGGGCCGTCGCCTCCGAGCAGATCGTCCAGATCTTCCAGAACGCCATGGCCCCGTTCCTCGACGGGTCCATGTGACCGACCAGAGCGAACTCTCACCAGCGTGAACGCCTCGGCCCGCTCTCTCCCTGACCTGCCCTCGCACCGACGGCAGGGCCGTTCTGCACGCCCTCGGCAGCACGTGGCGGAGCGGCTGCGAGCAGAGCACGGCGCCGCGGTGGCCGAGTTCCCCATGGTCGCCGTGCTGGTGATCATGATCGCGCTGGGAGTCGTCCAGGCTGCACTCATCGTCCACACCCGCAACACGCTCATCGACGCAGCCGTGCAGGGAGCGCACCACGCCGCTCTGGTCGGTTCGACGCCCCAGGACGGTGCCGATCGCACGGAGCGCTTGATCGAGGATCGTTTCGGCTCAGCACTCGAGGCGGAGTCCACCGCGGTCCAGGACCCCGACGGCACCATCCACGTCGAGGTCACCGCGGAACTGCCGCTGGTGGGGCTCTTCGGACCGTCTGCGGGCCTCACCGTCCAGGGCCGCTCGATCGACGAGGAATCGTGGTGAGCGTCGGCCGGCCGGCCGACGAGGACGGCAACGCTCTGGTCGAATTCGTCGTGCTCGCCGCAGCTCTCCTGATCCCGTCGCTCTATCTCGTGCTCACACTCGGCTCGGTCCAGTCCGCTGTGTTCGCAGCCGACACGATCGCACGGGACGCTGCCCGCATCCACGCGACCCAGTCCGACCCCCGGGTCGCGGCGGCCCGCAGCGAAGAGCACGCTGCGCTGGTGCTGGGGGACTACCGGCTCGCCGCGAGCGACGTGGTGGAGATCAGCTGCAGCGAGGACCCGTGCGCGACGCCGGGAGGGACCGTGACCGCACAGGTGCGGATCCCCGTCCAGGTGCCAGGGCTCGGCCCGGTGCTCGGCAACGACGGCCCGGTCGCCGTGGGAGCAGCGCACGCCGTCCAGGTCGACCGGTACCGGGCGGGGTCCTGATGGCGGGGCACGGCCGGACGGGCCCGGGCACATGCCTCGCCGCCCGGTTGCGGGATGCGAGAGGATCGATGACCGTCCTGACCACTGGAGTGCTGGTGGTCATCCTGATGGTGACCGGCGTCGGCGCAGCGGTCACAGGGGTCCATCTCGAGCGCAACGGGCTCCAGGACGCCGCGGACAGCGCGGCCCTGGCCGCGTCCCAGGCGGTCGACCCCGCCCGCATCTACGATCCCGATGACGGCGCGGCCATCCATGCCGGCTCCGCGCGCCGGGCCGCGCAGGACCAGCTGCGCGACTATCCGCTGCGCAGCGACCGGACCGAGGACCTGCACGTCGCGGACGTCTCGGTCGATGCGGACGGCACGGTCCGGGTCACGCTGGTCGCGACCACGAACCCGCCTCTGGTGGGATGGTTCACCCGGGGGACCGGGACGTCCATCCCCCTGAGAGTCGAAGGAGAAGCCAGAGCCCGATGACCGCCGTGCCGCCCCGACCTCCCGCCCCCACCGTTCTCATCGCCCCGGACAAGTTCAAGGGAAGCCTTAGCGCCGCCGACGTCGCGGACGCCCTCAGCCTCGGGATCACCGAGACGGCACCCCGAGCGACGGTTCTGCGCTGCCCCATCGCCGACGGCGGGGACGGCACCGTCGACGCCGCCATCGCCGCCGGTGCGCAGCCTCGCATCACCACCGCGACGGGACCGACCGGCGAGCTGCGCCCGGCGCAGTGGGCACTGCACGGGGACGATGCCGTGGTCGAGCTCGCCGAGGTCGTCGGCCTGCGCGCCCTGCTGGGCGGGACGCTCGCACCGCGCACCGCGTCCACCAGGGGGTTGGGCGAGCTGATCCTCGCGGCCGTCGACGCCGGAGCTCGCACGATCACCGTCGGCCTCGGAGGGAGCTCCTCGACCGACGCCGGAGCCGGGATGCTGCAAGGCCTCGGGGCACGCCTGCGCACCTCCGCGGGGCTCGAGATCGGCCCTGGCCTCGACGGCGTGGCCACCCTCGCCTCGGTCGATCTCGGCCCGGCGCGCGCCGCTCTCGACGGCGTCACCCTCGTCGCGGCGAGCGATGTCACCAACCCCCTGCTGGGGCCGGACGGCGCTGCCGCCGTCTACGGACCGCAGAAGGGCCTCTCGGCCGCGGACATCGAACACGCCGACGGGATCCTGGCCCGCGCCGCAGCCCTGCTGGACCCTGAGCACACCCGTCTCGACCTGCCCGGGGCCGGCGCGGCGGGCGGGACCGGGTACGCCCTGTTCCTGCTGGGCGCCGAGCAGCGCTCCGGAGCCGACGCCGTGTTCGAGCTGGCCGGGGTCGACGGCCTCCTGGAACGCGCAGACGTCGTGATCACCGGCGAGGGAAAACTCGACGCACAGACCCTGCAGGGCAAGGGGCCCGCCGAGGTCGCGCGCCGCGCCCGGGACAGAGGCCTGCCCGTGGCCGCCGTGGCCGGTGCCATCACCCTGAGTGCCCACGAATTGCGGGAGGCGGGCATCACCCGGGCCTGGGACCTGCTCTCGCGGGCCGGCTCGGCGCAGCAGGCGATGGAGAATGCGCCGGTATGGCTGGTGGAGGTGGGCCGCGACGTCGGAGGATGGCTGTCCAGCGGCTCGGTCTCCGACTCCGGCGACGGGGACGCGAGCTCGGCGCCGGATGCGGAGCCGGGCAGGACATGAATCACGGCGGACACTGCTGAACAGGGCGATCGCCTCGGCCCGATCCGGACCTCTGCCGTAGACTCACCCCTCGTGGCTTCCATCAACTTCTCCGAAGAGATCCCCCGTCTGCGGTCGACCCTGTCGTCGATCGAGCAGGTGACCGACATCGAGGCGCTCGACGCCAAGATCGCCGACCTGGAGAAGCAGGCCTCGGCCCAGGACCTCTGGGACGACGTCGAGAACGCGCAGCGGGTCTCCTCGAATCTCTCCCACGCCCAGTCCGAGCGGCGCCGCATCAGCGAGCTGTCCCAGCGCATCGAGGACATCGAGGTGATGGTCCAGCTCGCCGAGGAGGAGGACGACGCCGACACCCTCGCCGAGGCCGAGCGCGAACTCACCTCGATCCACCGCACCCTCGACGAGCTCGAGGTGCGCACCCTGCTCTCCGGCGAGTACGACGAGCGCAGCGCCGTGGTGACCATCCGCGCCGGCGCCGGCGGGGTGGACGCGGCGGACTTCGCCGAGATGCTCATGCGCATGTACCTGCGCTGGGCCGAGCGCCACAACTACCCGACCAAGGTGATGGACACCTCCTACGCGGAGGAGGCCGGGCTGAAGTCCGTCACCTTCGAGGTCACCGCTCCGTTCGCCTACGGGACCCTCTCCGTCGAGGGCGGCACCCACCGCCTGGTGCGCATCAGCCCCTTCGACAACCAGGGCCGCCGCCAGACCTCGTTCGCCGCCGTCGAGGTGATCCCGCTGATCGAGTCCACCGACTCCATCGAGATCCCCGAGAACGAACTGAAGATCGACGTGTTCCGCTCCTCCGGCCCCGGCGGGCAGTCCGTGAACACGACGGACTCCGCAGTCCGCATGACCCACATCCCCACCGGCACCGTGGTCTCGATGCAGGACGAGAAGTCCCAGATCCAGAACCGCGCCGCCGCCCTGCGCGTCATGCAGTCGCGGCTGCTGCTGCTGAAGAAGGCCGAGGAGGCCGCCGAGCGCAAGGAGCTGGCCGGCGACGTCAAGGCCAGCTGGGGCGACCAGATGCGCTCCTACGTGCTGAACCCGTATCAGATGGTCAAGGACCTGCGCACCGAGCACCAGGAGGGCAACCCCTCCGCAGTGTTCGACGGGCAGATCGACGAGTTCATCGACGCGGGCATCCGCTGGCGCGCCGAGCAGGGCAAGCTCGCCGACTGAGGCGGGCAGACCCGCCGCCTGCCCCGAGCCCGACGAGATCCACCGGACCGACGGGCTCCACCGGCCCGGCGAGCTGTACGGGGCCGGTCAGCTGCCCGGGCCGGTGAGGCCCCGGATCGGCGACGGTGAGCGCCCGCACCCGCCTTTGACCAGGTTTTGACTCGTCAGCTCATCGCGCCTGCGGCGCGTCGCGGCAGTGCGGCCCTACTCTGGAACGGCACCACGTTCCCCCGATGTGACAGGCTCCCGTGATCCGTTTCGACAACGTCACCAAGACGTACATGCGAGGTCAGCACCCCGCGGTGGAGAATCTCGACATCGAGTTCACCCGCGGGGAATTCGTGTTCCTGGTCGGGGCCTCCGGATCCGGGAAGTCGACCATGATGCGGATGGTCCTCAAGGAGACCGCGCCCAGCCGCGGCACGGTGTACGTGGCCGGCAAGGACCTCTCGCGCATCCCGTCATGGAAGGTGCCGTCCCTGCGCCGGGATATCGGCATGGTCTTCCAGGATTTCCGGCTGCTGCCCTCGAAGACGGCCTACCAGAACATCGAATTCGCCCTCGCGGTGATCGGCACGCCTCGCAAGGTCGTGCGCCGCCTGGTCCCCGAGATGCTCGAGATGGTGGGCCTGGAGGACAAGGGGCGTCGGATGCCCCACGAACTCTCCGGTGGTGAGCAGCAGCGTGTGGCCATCGCTCGCGCCTACGTGAACCGGCCCTCGATCCTGCTTGCCGACGAGCCCACCGGCAACCTCGACCCCTCGACCGCCGAAGGAATCCTCGACCTGCTCGCCGAGATCAACGAGCGCGGCACCACCGTGGTCATGGCCACGCACGACCAGGCGGCCGTGGACCGGATGCGTCGCCGCGTGGTCGAGATGGTCGGCGGCAGGGTGGTTCGCGACGAGGCTGCCGGGCTGTACGAGACCGTCGTGCCCCACAGCGTCATCTCCGGCAACCTGCCGGACGACTCCAGTCGTCGCGGCGAGCATTCGCTGAGCGATGACGCCATGGCGACCGGTGAGGACGCGCGCTCCGGCGACGTCCTGGAGGAGGAGCTGATCGACGAGCGCGACGCCCGCCGCGCCCAGGAGGAGGATCCCTTCGCCGAGGACGGACACGAGCATGAGCACGAGGACGAGGGGAGGCGGCGATGAGGGCGCGGTACATCCTCGGCGAGATCTTCACGGGCCTGTGGCGGAACATCGCCATGGTCATCTCCGTCGTCATCGTCACCGCGGTCTCGCTGACCTTCGTCGGCACCGGATTGCTGATGCAGAAGCAGATCATGGACATGAAGTCGACCTTGGTCGAGCAGTCCCAGGTGACGATCTTCCTGTGCTCGCCGCATTCGACCTCCTCCTCGTGCGCCGGTGGCGCGGCGACCGATGCGCAGATCGACTCCGTGCGGCAGGCGCTGGAGGGCGATGTGCTCTCCCCGTACATCTCCTCGTACACCGAGCGCAGTCAGGACGAGGCGCTGTCGATCTACCAGGAGCAGTTCGCGGGGGAGGGATTCGTCTCCAACTTCACCGCGGAGGACATGCCCGTCTCCTTCCACATCACCCTCGAGAACGCCGATGAATCCGCTGCGGTGGTCGAGTTCTTCCAGGGCCGCGACGGCGTCGACGAGGTCACCGACCTGCTCAGCGCATTCGCGCCATTCATCGACGTGCTGAACCAGTCGACCATGTTCGCGCTGGGACTGGCCGTTCTCATGCTCATCGCCGCCCTGCTGCTGGTGGCCACGACGATTCGCATGTCCGTCGCCAACCGGCGCCGGGAGATCGCGATCATGCGCCTGGTCGGCGCCTCCAACCTCTTCATCCGTCTGCCGTTCCTGCTGGAGGGAGCCGTCGCCGCGATCATCGGCGGGGTGATCGCCTCCGGGATGCTCTGGGTCGGCTTGCACTACATCGTCCAGGGCTGGCTCGCTCCGACCCTCGGTCAGCAGCTCGTCACGGTCGGCGCCGAGGACCTGATCTGGGCCGCACCGATCCTGATCGCGCTGGGCGCCGTCCTGTCCATCGCCTCGTCCGTGGTCTCCCTGAACCGCTATCTGAAGGTGTGAGCATGTCCCAGAACATCCTGCGGCGTCCGGCCGGCTTCCTCGCGGTCGCGGCCCTGGCCCTCGTCCCGCTGCTGTCCCCTCTCCCGCCGGCCGCGGCCGACGGGGACAAGGACGAGAAGATCGCCGAGCGCGAGGAGGTCGATCAGCAGCTCGAGGACCTGCGCCTCGAACTCGAAGGTGTCAACGAGGACCTGGCCGACACCTACCTCGCGCTCGCCGAGACCGAGCTGCTGATCCCTCAGGCTCAGCAGGATCTCGAGGATGCTCAGGAGGAGCTGGAAGCGGCGCGCGAGGAGGACCGCGAGACCGGGGAGCGGCTGGACGCGGCCCAGGAGGAGGAAGAAGAGCTCTCGGGCGAGGTCAAGTCCGGTCAGGAAGAGGTCGACCGCAGCGATGAGGAACTCGCCGAGGTCGCGATCGCCGCGTACAAGGGGGGCGGCGTCCCCAACCCCTCCAGCGTCTACGTCGGCGGGCAGGAGCCGCAGGACACCGTCGACCGCTCGATGAACTACCGGCTGACGCTCTCCTCGCAGGGGTCGCGGCTGGACACGCTGCGCACCGACCAGTCCGTCACCGAGAACTCGGCGGACCGGCTCACCGCGGTGCGCGAGGAGATCGACGACCTCAAGCAGGAGGCCGAGGAGGCCGTCCAGCGCCGCGAGGACGCCGAGGATGAGGCCGCGCAGGCGAAGCAGGACCTCGATGACCTCTACGCGGACCAGAAGCGCCAGCGGGACGAGCTCGAGGACAAGAAGACCGAGTACGAGGACCAGGAGTCCGAGCTCGAGACGCGCAGCAGCACGCTGGACGACGAGATCGAGGAGCTCGCGCAGCAGGAGCGCGAGCGTGAGGAGCGGGCGCAGCAGAAGGCACAGAGCAGCGGAGGCGACTCCTCCAGCGGCTCTGCGAACACCGGCGGCGCCTGGCAGCACCCGGTCGGCGGCCGACTGAACTCGAACTTCGGCTGGCGCGTCCACCCCATCTACGGCACCCGCAAGCTCCACGCCGGTGTCGACTTCCCGTCGGCCTGCGGAACCCCGGTGGGAGCCACCCACTCCGGGCGCGTCATCCAGCGCACCTGGAACAGCGGGGCCGGGAACAAGATCATCCTCAGTCACGGCATCCACAACGGCCACCTGATCACCAGCTCCTACCACCACCTGCAGAGCTACGCCCTGCCCGTGGGCGCGCAGGTCTCCGCCGGGGACACGGTGGGGTACGTGGGCACCACCGGCTCCTCGACGGGTTGCCACCTGCACTTCGAGATCCATGAGGACGGCAACGCCGTCAATCCCACCAAGTACATGTGAGGCGTCCCGTCGGCCCGGAAGCTCAGGCGGCGGTTCCGGCCCGATCGGCCCGGCCCTCCGGCCGGGCGTGACTGACCGGCCATATTCGCTCGCGTCGCACAGACGCCACGGCGTAAGCTGGGACGTCCGGTTGCACCCAGAGCGCAGCCGGGCATGCACAGTGGATCGATGGCAGGTCGGAGGGACATCATGGCGGCGAAGAAGGCTGCGGCGAAGAAGACCGGCACGGCCGACGGTCCCGAGAAGAAGCTCATCGCCTCGAACAAGCGGGCACGTCACGACTACTTCATCGATGCCACCTGGGAAGCCGGGATCGCGCTGACGGGCACCGAGGTGAAGTCGCTGCGTGAGCGGGGAGCGTCTCTGGTCGACGGCTACTGCTACGTGGACGGCGGCGAGGTGTGGATGGACGCTGTGCATATCGCGCCGTACGTGAAGGGCACCTGGACGAACCACGCCACCCGCCGCAAGCGCAAGCTGCTGCTGCACAAGCAGGAGATCGTGAAGCTGGCGAGCAAGTCCCGCGAGAAGGGATTCACGATCGTGCCGCTGGAGCTGTACTTCCTCGGATCGCATGCCAAGGTGCTCATCGGCCTGGCACGCGGCAAGAAGGAGTACGACAAGCGCCAGACGCTGCGCGAGAAGCAGGACATGCGTGAGGCCGAGCGCGCGATGCGGCGACGCGAGCTCGCCTGAGCCGAGCTCGCCTGACGCGAGGCTTTACCCTCTTTTGACTTTGATCGTGTCCGCTGGATAGCGTCGCGATGTGTCGGTGATCACCGACGCCACCGATGCATCGCGGATCTTCCTGCGGTCGATCACGAGAGGCCTGTCCATGCGTTCGAGCCTGCCCCTGCGTCGAGCTCTGGTCGCCGCCGCTGCCCTGGCGCTGGCAACCACCAGCGCCGCCTGCACATCAGCCGGCGAGGACGCGGCCCCGACCTCGAACGACGGAACCTCGGCCAGCGATGGCCAGGACCCCGCTGCGAGCGGCGAGGACACCGAGCCGTCGGACGGAGAGGAGGGCGCGGAGCCCTCCGACGGGGACGGGGCCGGTGGCGCGGCGATGAACCGCCCACCCGCAGTGCTGTATATCGTCGACGGCGTCTCGGACGTGGTCGACACGGACCAGGAGACCTGGAGCGCCGCAGCAGGAGACATCGCGGAGATCCTCGCCGACCACACCGCGGTCGACGGGGCATCCGAACCCTCGTGCGACGGGGACCTCACCTACGAGGACGGGGCGTCCGTCGACTGCACCGCGGAGTTCGCGATCGAAGGCCTGGACGGGCAGCAGGACCTGACGGTCATGGCCGTCCGGGCGCCCTCCGGGTACGATCCCGCCGGCTCGCCGGCGCTCTTGGTCAGCGTGGGCGAACCCCCGTCCGACGACGCCCTCGAGGTCTTTACGGATCAGGGCAGCAACCTGGTCGGCGTCGGCCAGGGCTCGATGTTCAACGCGGAGGAGGTCCCCGCCGACGAACTCGCCGCCACGGTCGAGTCCACGGTCAACAGCCAGAACGGTTACGGGGTGCTGGATGCACCCATGGTCGCCCCGGAATGCTCCGAGCCGCTGCCGGCAGGATCGACCGAGCCCGTCGAGTGCACCGTCGCCTGGGAGCACGACCCCGAGGTGACCTTCGGGGCCGAGGCGATGGGCGTGTGGTACCTCGACTCGGAGCCCGGCCTGCTGGTCGCGCTGGACGTCGCCGAGGCCGATGCCGCCGGTGACGAGGACTGATCTCCGCTGCTCTCAGTCAGCGCGCTCGAGCCGCGCGACGACCTGCCGGCTGGCGTCCAAGGATGCGTCATCGGTACCGCTGAGGTTCTCCCGCATCAGCAGAGCACGCCGGGCGTCCTCGAGCGCACGCTGTCTCAGCATCCCCGCGGCACGCGGCCGGTCGGCCGCCAGCTCGTGCGCGGCATGCTCGAACCGGCACTTCGCACGGTGCTGGAAGACGGAGGCGAGGACCGACAGCGACGACGGGGACGTCGGATCGTCGAGCCCCGTCTCCTCCGCGGCGAGGTCGAACTGCTCCTCGGCGGGGACGAAGGCCCCCTGCCACTGCAGGACGTGCCCGTAGCGCACCCGCCGGACGGCTCGGACCAGCGGTGGGAGGCCGGTGCTCTCGAGACTCCGGCGTGCCGCGACGGCGGCCTCCTCGAGCCGGCCGAGCATCCGCAGGTAGGCGGCTGTGCGGGGATCCTCCGGGTTCGACGCGCACCACTGGGCCAATGCCGTCGGATCCTCCACGACCTCCCGCAGGGTGTCGTCGTCGAGCCGAACCTGCACGCCTGCCGCCGAGAACCCGATCATCGCCGTATCGTCTCGCGGGCTCGGCTGCGCCGTCCAGCCCGGCCGCAGTTCGCCGTGAGCTGAGGAATAAACTCTTCGGCTGCGGGGTTGGGCCCTGTAGAGTAGATGCACGACGCACGGGGAGACCCGTCGTTCGTGGGTGTTTGACAACTGCAGAGTGAGTGCATGGGCGGCCTTCGAGGCCGTCACAATCTGTGCTGCCACCCACGCTGGGGGACGATCGGTTTCGACGGTAGTTGTCCAGCGAGGGGAAGCGGGTCGAGAACCCAGAGTCATCTCGTTAATGTCCTCTGGAAACCAATAAGTGCCGAACCCAAGCGCACTGACTTCGCTCTCGCTGCCTGATCAGCGATAGCAGTCTGGAACCCCGGGCTTGCTCCTGACCCGGGTCGTTCCATCATCTAAGGAGCCACTGCTTCCGGCCCTCGTCATCGGGGTCGGGTGAACAACTCAGAGTGACTGAGTCCGCCGACGACGTGTCCGTGCGAGCGTCGGGACTGAGAAAGCGTTACTACGGACTGCGCCCGGAGAAGCCCTCGCTCCGCACTATCGGACGCGGGTTCGATTCCCGCCGTCTCCACCATTGCACTCACGATGAAAGGCCCCCTCACCTGCACTGACGTGCGGGGGAGGGGGCCTTTCTCATGCCCGGCTCTCATGCCCTGCTCGCATGCCCTTCGGCCAGCCTCGCCGTCAGCCGGTGATGAGCTCTTCGTAGCCGAGCTCGACCAGGTGGGCCCGGCTCATCGCCAGCGACTCGAAGATGTCTCGCCCGTAGGTCTGATCCTGCTCGATCAGCAGGTGCTGCGCGCCGGAGGCGATGCCCTGCTCGATGACCGGCTTCCAGTCCAGCGTGCCCTGACCGACCTCTGCGAACTGGACGATGTCGCGGGCCCAGTACTCGCCCCAGGCGGCGCCGTCGCCGCTGTCCAGCCGGTCGAAGAGCTCCTGACCGGGCAGCACGATGCGGTAATCCTTGAGATGGACGAGGTCGAGGACGCCCTCGAAAGCCGCCAGGGTGCGCTCAGGATCCCGCCCGCCGCGCTGGACCCAGTGGCAGTCGATCTCGAAGCGCAGATGCGGGGCCTGCTCGCGGATGATGTCGAGCACCGTCGTGCCATCGATCATGGCGAACTCGACGTGGTGATTGTGATAGCTGAGGCTGAGCCCTTCGTCCGCGAGGCGCCGCGCGTAGTCGTCGGCCTCCCGGCAGAAGGCCAGGAGGGCGTCGCGGGAGCGCATCGCCTCCCGCGGCATCATCCCGATGCGGATCAGAGAGGTGCCCAGGCGCCGCGCATCCTCGATATGACGATCGAAGTTCTCGGCGAGGCTGAGGTCGTCGCTGCCGGCGGGGACGGACGTCTTGCCGGAGATCGCGGCGTACTCGATGCCCAGACTCTCGCGCGCGGCCTCCATGCCGGCCACGTTGTCCTCGGTCATCGGGATCTGCGAGACCTCCACGACCTGGAATCCGGTGTTCTTCACGCGCTCCAGGACGGCCGTGATGCCGTCGCGGGCGACGTGGTCCTTGAGCATCATGAGCTGGATGCCGATTCGTGCCATGGGAACCTCCTGGGTCGGTCCGGGCCGCATCGCCCGGGGACGGCGGTCCGACCGCCGCTCATCGCCGCCACGGTATCCAGTGGCGCGGGTCATATCGGAGGTTTGCCGCAGGTTGCCCGTGCAACGGCGTGCAACTGCTGTGGAATCCTGCGATGTGACCCCAGTCTCGGGTCAGTCCTGCAGGACTCTGGTTGATGGCGGCCTGCTCCGGTCGCTGCGGCAGAGGCGAGATGAAAGGCGCAGCACATGACGACGACGTCCACTTCCGGTGCGGAAGCCCCCCGAACCGAGCCGGTGGTGCGCCTGGGCATCCTCGGAACGGGCACGCAGGGCTCCGCCTACGCGCGGTTCATCGCCGAGGGTCTCGTGCCGCACATGAGCCTCGGCGCCCTGAGCGACACCGATCCGGCAGCACGTGCCGCGGCGAGCGAGACGCACCCCGGGGTGCCGACGTTCGCGACCCTGCACGAGATGCTCGCCTCGGGGTCCGTCGACGCGGTCGTCACGACCATCCCGCACTACGAGCACCCCGCGGCCGCGATCACGTCGATCGAGGCAGGCTTTCCGACCCTGGTGGAGAAGCCGGCCGCCGTGCACACGAGCCAGGTGCGGAGGATGAACGAGGTCGCGGCCGCGCACCCGGAGGTGCCGTTCGCGATCATGTTCAACCAGCGCAACAACCCGCTGTACCGGCGCATCAAGGAGATCGTGGAGGCCGGCGAGATCGGTGAGGTGCTGCGCTCGACGTGGATCATCACCACCTGGTGGCGTCCGCAGGGCTACTTCGAGCAGTCCGCGTGGCGCGCCACCTGGGGCGGAGAGGGCGGCGGGGTCCTCGTGAACCAGTCGCCGCACCAGCTGGACCTGTGGCAGTGGATCTGCGGCATCCCGAAGTCCGTGTTCGCCAAGGCCGGCTTCGGATTCCGCCGCGACATCGCCGTCGAGGACGAGGTCACGGCGCTGGTGGACTACGGCGACGGCCGCACCGGCACCTTCATCACCTGCACCCACGACATGAAGGGGACCGACCGGCTGGAGATCCTCGGCAGCCGCGGCAAGATCCTCGTCGAGGGATCGAAGACGGCCACCGTGCACCGCTACGCCAAGAGCGAGAAGGAGATCTCCGACGCCACCACCCCCGAGAGCGCCCGCGAGCTGATGCGCGGGAACACCGCCGGGCAGGGCGACCTGGTCAGCACCGAGACGATCGAGGATTCCTCGGTCTGGGGCGGCCAGCATGCCGGCGTGCTGGAGAACTTCGCCCGCCACGTGCTCTTCGGAGAGGATCTGCTCGCTCCCGGCTCCGACGGCATCCATGGGGTGCGCCTGGCCAACGCGATCCACCTTTCGGCCTGGACCGGGCGCGAGGTGCCCTTGGATTTCGACGAGAGTGAGTACCTCGCCGAGCTCAACAAGCGGATCGCCGCCGAGGGCAAGTACCCCCAGCAGCAGGGCTGAGTCGATCGGGCGGAATCAGCCTCCCCGAGCCTCGCCCGGCCCTACACTGCCGCGGAGGACTACTCACTCGACCAGGAGACGTTCATGCCCCGCCCCGGTGACCCGGCACTCGCCAGCCGCCCCGACCGCTTCGAGCTCGCCACGCACCCGCAGTCGCGCTTCTTCCTCCTCAATGCCCTGCTCTCCGCCGTCATCATGCTCGCGCTGGTGATCTGGGGCCTGGTGGAGGGGATGTGGCCCCTGGTGATCGGTGCCGGCGTGCTGCTCGTGGGCTCCCCGGCGACGATGCTGTGGCTGGCGGGGCGCAACCGAGTGTGGCGGCTGCGTGACGGCCGGCCGCTCGAGACCCTGATGCTCGACCTGCGCGAGGACCCGGGGGAGGCCTGGCGCCGCCTGTCCACCGGCGACCCGGCGGTATACACCCCGCTGGAGGTCCGGGACGCCACCGAGCACACGCAGCAGACCCTCGAGGCGTACTGGCCCGAGGACGAGCCGGTCACCTACGTGGTCATCGTCGACGGCCGCAACGACCGGGCTACCGAGATCATCGAACTGCGGGACGATCGGCACGAGGCCTTCCACGCCGCCAAGGACAAGGGGCTGGCCACTCAGTACAGCTGAGCGGAGGCGCGGAGACGTTCCCGCGGGAACGCTCTCGCGCGCGGTTGCTACTGTGCTTCCACCCATCGCGCCGGGACCGCCGCGCTGCCGCGGACCGGTCGGACACGTCGAGAGGTCATCGTTCCCATGCTGCATCGCCGAACACTGCTCGCCGGACTGGGGGGAGTCGCCCTCGGAGGCGCGGCGCTCTCCGCGCCCGCCCTCGCCGCCCCGCCGCGTCGGGATCCGGGCCGCATCGCCTCGGTCGCCTACATCGAGGTCAACCACAACAATCTGGAGAACGCCGGCGCGTACACCCTCGATGACGGCACCGCGGCCTTCGACATCGCCTCCATCTTCGCGGCCAACATCAACTACGACGGCACCTCCGCCTACCTCCACTGCAACGAGAACGTGCAGCACGTGCTCGACGAGGCCGAGACCACGATCCGCCCGCTGCAGGAGAAGGGGATCAAGGTAGTTCTCTCGCTGCTGGGCAATCACCAGGGGGCGGGTTTCGCGAACTTCCCGGACCGGGCCGCCGCGGACCGCTTCGCCCAGCAGGTCGCCGGGACGGTGCGCCGGTACGGGCTGGACGGCGTGGACATCGATGACGAGTGGTCCCGGTACGGCGAGAACGGGACCGGTCAGCCCAACGACCACTCCTTCGTGCACTTCGTCCAGGCTCTGCGCAAGCGACTGCCGAACCGGCTGATCACGTTCTACGTCATCGGGCCCTCCGCCGAGCGCCAGGAGTACCAGGGCGTGCGCGTCGGCGACATGATCGATTACGCGTGGAATCCCTATTACGGGGCGTACCGCGAGTACCCGGTGCCGGGCCTGCCGCGCGATCGCTACGGAGCGGCAGCCGTCGACCTCACCCCCGGTTCCGGCTCGGACGAACCGGCGTTCGTGCGGGACCTGGCCGAGCGGACGGCGGCCGACGGGTTCGGGGCGTTCGTGACCTACCAGCTGCAGGCGGGGGACCGCAGTGACCAGGTCTCCGCCTTCACCGAGCCTCTGTACGGCAGCGCGGCGCACTACGAGGGCTGACCCGGGGACCACGAGCCCGTGGCACGTGGAGCCCGGCGCCCGCTCAGGGGCCACGACCGCGGCGAGACGTTCCCGCGGGAACGATCCGTGAGGCTGCCGAGGCGTTCCCGCGGGAACGTCCTGCCGGGGACGGTCAGCCCTGCACCGCCGCCCGGGAGTCGACGAACGCGGCCACGGCGGCCTCGACGTCGGCCTCGCTGTGAGCAGCGGAGAGCTGCACGCGGATGCGGGCCTTGCCCCGGGGGACGACGGGGTAGGAGAACGCCGTGACGTAGACGCCGCGCTCGAGCATGGCGTCGGCGATCCGGCCGGCCAGCGCGGCGTCGCCGAACATCACCGGGACGATCGCGTGCTCGCCCTCGAGCAGGTCGAAGCCCTCCTCGCTCATCCGGCGCCGGAAGAGCTCGGTGTTGCGCATCAGCGTCGCCCGCAGGTCCGCGCTGCCCTCGACCAGCTCGAGCGCGGTCAGGGTCGCGGCGACGATCGAGGGGGCCAGAGAGTTCGAGAAGAGGTAGGGCCGTCCCTTCTGCCGCAGCAGCGCCACGATCTCGGCCCGCCCGGAGACGTAGCCGCCGCTGGCCCCGCCGAGGGCCTTGCCGAAGGTCCCGGTGTAGAGGTCGATCCGGTCGGAGACCCCGAAGTGCTCGGGCGTGCCGGCGCCGGTGGCTCCCATGAACCCGACGGCATGGGAGTCGTCGACCAGCACCAGGGCGCCGTACTCGTCGGCGAGGTCGCAGATGCCCGGCAGCGGCGCGAGGTAGCCGTCCATCGAGAACACCCCGTCGGTGACGATGATGGTGCGCCGTGCGCCCGTGCCATCGTTCTGGGCCCGCGTCGCCTCGAGCTGGGCGCGCAGATCCTCCAGGTCGGCGTTGCGGTACCGGTAGCGAGCGGCCTTCGACAGCCGGATGCCGTCGATGAGGGAGGCGTGGTTCAGCTCATCGGAGATGATCGCGTCCTGCGCGCCGAACAACGGCTCGAAGACGGCGCCGTTGGCGTCGAAGCAGGAGGAGAACAGGATGGTGTCCTCGGTGCCGAGGAATCCGGACACGGCGCGCTCGAGCTCGAGATGGAGATCCTGCGTGCCGCAGATGAACCGTACCGAGGCCATGCCGAATCCGCGCTCGTCCAGGGCTCGCTTCGCGGCCGCGATGATCTCCGGATGATCGGCCAGGCCCAGGTAGTTGTTCGCGCAGAAGTTCAGCACCTCCGCGCCCTCCTGCCCGAGCGGGCCGGCGGTGATGCGGTTGCTCTGCGGGCTCGAGATCACCCGTTCACGCTTGAGCGTGCCGGCCTCGTCGATCTCGGCGAGCTCGGCGGTCAGCTGGTCCTTGAGGTCCGAGTACACGGTGCTCCCTATCTCTCGGCCGCTCTTCAGCGGCACGTCAGTCGAGGTTCTCCCAGTCCAGCAGCACCTTCCCGCCGCTGCCGGACCCGGCGATGTCGTAGGCGCGCTCCCACTGCGAGGCGGGCAGCACGTCCGAGACGGTCGCCAGAACGCGTTCGCGCAGCAGGGGGCTGGTCGAGATCATCGCGCTCATCGCGTTCCAGGTCTCGAACATCTCGCGCCCGTAGATGCCCTGCAGCGTGAGCATGTGGGTGATCACGGTGGTCCAGTCCAGCTCGAAGTGCCGCGAGGGCAGCCCGAGCAGCGCGACCCGGCCGCCGTGGTTCATGTTGGCGATCATCTCCTGCAGGGCGCTGGGCTGGCCGGAGATCTCCAGGCCCACGTCGAAGCCCTCCTTCATGCCCAGCTCCCGCTGCGCCTGGGTCATGGTGGTGCGGCCGACGTTGACCGCCAGGTCCACGCCCATCGAGCGCGCCAGTTCGAGGCGGTGCTCGTGCAGGTCGGTGATCGCGATGTAGCGGGCGCCGGCGTGGCGGGCGACGGCAGCCGCCATCAGACCGATCGGCCCCGCGCCGGTGATCAGGACGTCCTCACCGATCAGGGGGAACTTCAGGGCCGTGTGGACGGCGTTGCCGAACGGGTCGAACACCGCTCCGAGCTCCGGGGTGATGACCTCGGTGCCTGCGTCGTGCTCATGGACCCACACGTTCAGGTGCGGGACCACGACGTACTCGGCGAACGCGCCGTCGCGCTGGACGCCCACCGAGCGGGTGCGGATGCACATCTGCTTGCGCCCGGCGCGGCAGTTGCGGCACGTCCCGCACACCACGTGGCCCTCCCCGGAGACCCGGTCGCCGACCCGCACGTCGCTGACCTCCTCGCCGACCGCGGTGACCTCGCCGTAGAACTCGTGGCCGGGCGTGAAGGGGACGGTGTCGCACATGGCTTCGGCCGAGGAGTCCCAGCTGAGGATGTGCAGGTCGGTGCCGCAGATGCCGGCGCGCAGCACGCGGATCTTCACGTCCCAGGGGCCGCACTCCGTTTCGGGCAGCTCCACCATGGTCAGGCCCGGGCCGGGCTCGGTCTTGCGCAGGGCACGCATCATCGCGGCAGCAGTCCTCCTCGGGTCATGGCCCGCCGCCGCGGGCCCGCCCGTCGATGGTAGACCGCGTCGGGGCATCCCGGCGCGCGGCGGCTGCTCGCGGGTCGAGGCGTCGACGGGCCGACGAAAATCACGAGGGCCTGCAGGCCTTCCGCCCCGTAGAGTGGAGGCGCCATGACCACGCCCTCCACCGCCGCCGGCCCGCGCCTGTCCTATCCCGCCGAGCTGCCCGTCTCCGGGCGCCGCGAGGACATCATGACGGCGATCCGCGAGAACCAGGTCGTCGTGATCGCGGGCGCCACCGGCTCCGGCAAGACCACCCAGATCCCCAAGATGCTGCTCGAGCTCGGCTACGGGCAGGGCAAGCGCCTGATCGGCCACACCCAGCCACGACGCATCGCCGCGCGCTCGGTCGCCCAGCGCATCGCGAGCGAGATGGGCGAGAAGCTGGGGGAGGGGACCGTCGGCTTCCAGGTCCGCTTCACCCGTGAGACCGGTCGCGGCACCCGGCTGAAGCTGATGACCGACGGCATCCTGCTGGCGGAGATCGGCCGCGACCGGCTGCTGAAGCGCTACGACGCGATCATCATCGACGAGGCCCACGAGCGCTCGCTGAACATCGACGTGATCCTCGGGTACCTGCGGCAGATCCTCCCGCAGCGCCCGGATCTCAAGGTCATCATCACCTCGGCGACCATCGACCCCGAGCGCTTCGCCGAGCACTTCGGGCAGCGCCTACCCTCCGGCGAGACGGAACCGGCTCCGATCATCGAGGTCTCCGGGCGCACCTACCCGGTCGAGGTGCGCTACCGGCCGCTGGTGCTGGAGGCGGAGGTCGAGGAGGACGACGAGCTCGAGGACGTCCACTCGATCGAGCGCGACCTCACCCAGGCCGTCATCGACGCCGTCGACGAACTCGCCGCCGAGGGCCCCGGCGACATGCTCGTCTTCCTCCCGGGAGAGCGCGAGATCCGCGAGATCTCCGATGCCCTGAGCACGCACCTCGATCGCGGCACGAGGGGCCGCAGCGCCCTGCCGGTCGAGGTGCTGCCCCTGTTCGGGCGGCTGTCCGCGCAGGACCAGCAGAAGATCTTCTCCCCGCCGCCTTCGGGCACCTACCGTCGGATCATCCTGTCGACCAACGTCGCCGAGACCTCGCTGACGGTCCCGGGCATCACCTACGTCATCGACTCGGGCCTGGCCCGCATCTCCCGCTACTCCCAGCGCACCAAGGTCCAGCGCCTGCCGATCGAACCGATCTCGCAGGCCAGCGCGAACCAGCGCTCCGGCCGCTCCGGCCGTACCGCCCCCGGCATCGCGATCCGCCTCTACTCCGAAGAGGACTTCGAGGGACGGCCCGAGTTCACCGAACCGGAGATCCTGCGCACCTCGCTCGCCTCCGTCGTGCTGCTGATGACCAGCCTCGGGCTGGGGGACGTGGAATCCTTCCCGTTCGTCGAGCCGCCCGCTTCCCGCGCCATCACCGATGGCGTGCGTCTGCTCGACGAGCTCGGCGCCCTCGAAGCCGCCCCCGATCAGCCCGGCGGGCGGCAGCTGACCTCCGTCGGCCGCACCCTCGCCCGCTTCCCGCTGGATCCGCGGATGGCCCGCATGCTGATCGAGGCGCACCGTCTGGGCGCCCTGCGCGAGGTGCTGATCATCGTGGCGGCACTGTCCATCCAGGATCCGCGTGAGCGGCCGCTCGGCCAGGAGCAGCAGGCGAAGGAGAAGCACAAGCGCTTCGAGGACGAGACCAGCGACTTCCTGGCTTTTCTGAACCTGTGGAACCATCTCCAGGCGCGCCGCAAGGAGCTCTCCGGCAGCGCGTTCCGCCGCGAGGTGCGCGCCGAGCACCTCCACTACCTGCGCATCCGCGAATGGTGGGATCTGCACTCCCAGCTGCGGGACATGGCCAAGGACGTCGATCTCTCGGCGAACGACAACGACGCCTCCCCGCAGGCCATCCACCAGTCCTTGCTGGCCGGGCTGCTCTCCCACGTCGGCCTCCACGACGAGCGCACCCGGGAGTACAGCGGCGCCCGCGGCGCGAAGTTCGCCGTGTGGCCGGGATCCGCGCTGGCCAAGAAGCGCCCCGACTACGTGATGGTCGCGGAGCTCGTGGAGACCTCCCGCCTGTGGGGCCGCACCGCCGCCCGCATCGATCCCGCCTGGGCCGAGGAGACGGGCGCGCACGTGGTCAAGCGCTCGTACTCTGCCCCGCACTGGTCCTCCAAGCGTGCCAGCGCCATGGCGCACGAGAAGGTCACCCTGTACGGGGTGCCCCTCGTCGCCGATCGCGTCGTCGGCTACGGCCGCATCGACCCGGTCGCGGCCCGCGAGATCTTCATCCAGAACGCGCTGATCGAGGGGGACTGGCGCACCCGCCACCACTTCTTCCGTGACAACCGCGCCCTGATCAGCGACCTGGAGGAGCTCGAGGCCAAGACCCGCCGCCGGGATCTCCTGGTCTCGGACGAGCAGCTGTTCCGCTTCTACGACGAGCGGATCCCCGCTCACGTCGTCTCCGGTAGGCACTTCGACTCCTGGTGGAAGAAGCAGCGCCACGAGACCCCGGACCTGCTCACCCTCACCGAAGGGGACCTGCTGGCCGCGGACGAGGATGTCACCGAGGCGATCCGCGCGGACTTCCCCGACACCTGGGTCCAGGGCGACATCACCCTGCCGCTGAGCTATTCCTTCGGCGAGCTCGGTGCGAAGGGCGCCGACGGGGTCACCGCCACCGTGCCGCTGGCAGTGCTGAACCGCCTCGAACCGCGCGGGTTCGACTGGCTTGTCCCGGGGATGCGCGAGGAGCTGGTCACCGAGCTGATCCGTTCCCTGCCCAAGCAGATCCGTCGCCATCTCGTCCCGGCTCCGGAGCGGGCGAAGGCGGTGGCCGCGAAACTCCACGACGACGATCCCGACAGCGGTGAGCCGTTCGTCGAGGCCGCGGCCGACGAACTCGTGGACCTGCCGGGCGTCCCCGACGACCTCCCGCTGTACGGACCGGAGTTCGACCTCACCAAGCTGCCGGCCCACCTACGGATGCATTTCCGAGTGGTCGATTCCAAGGGCCGCGAGATCGGCTCGGGCGATGACCTCGAGGCTCTGAAGCAGCGACTGCAGAAGCGGGTCGAGGCCTCCGTCTCGTCCCAGGGCGATGACCTCGCCCGGACCGATCTGCCCACGTTCCCCGAGCAGGGGATCCCGGCCGTCCACGAATCCACCGTCGGCGGGCTCAAGGTCACCGGGTACCCCTCCCTCGTGGCGCGGCGGGGCGCCGACGGGCGGCTCGAGCGCGTGGACCTGGCGGTGCTGACCACCGCCGACGAACAGGCACTCGCCCATCGCGAGGGCGTGATCGCGCTGCTGGACCGCGAGCTGGGTGCGGATCTCTCGTCCGTGCTGAACGCGCTGCCCAACCCCACCAAGCTCGCCGTCTCCGGCTCCGACTACTCCTCGACGGCGTCGATGCTCGCCGACGCGTCCCGCGCCGCCACCTCGCATCTGGCGGGTGAGGCCCAGGTGCGCACGCGCGCCGAGTACGACCAGCTGCTGGACCGGGTGCGCAGCGAGCACGACGCTCTGGCCGCCCAGGCGGTGAAGGATGCCGCCTCGGCCCTCGCCGTCAGCGCGCGCCTGCACAAGGAGCTCAGCCGGGTCCCGTCCCTGGCCGTGCTCTCCCACCTCACGCAGATCCGAGAGCACGCCGCCTCGCTGCTCGGTGACGGGTTCATCTCCCGCACCGGCATCGATCACCTGCCTGACCTGCGCCGGTACCTCGAAGCCGATGCGATCCGCCTGGAGAAGCTGCCGGAGAACCCGCGCCGCGACGAGCAGCTGGCCTGGCAGATCGCCGATCTGACGAACTACTGGCACACCGAGCGGGCCAAGCTCTCGCCCCGTCGGCGCGCCCAGCCCGACGCCCGCGAGATCGACTGGATGCTCGAGGAGCTGCGCGTGAGCCTGTTCGCCCAGCAGCTCGGCACCAAGCAGACCGTCTCGGACAAGCGGATCCGCAAGGCGATCGCCGAGCTGTCCACCGGCGACGGTCGCTGACCGCAGGCGCGCTCCGGAGCCGCCGCCCCCGGAGGCCTCACCGTCCCCGTGGGGCGTTCTCGCACGGCTCGGCATCGACCCGAATGCCGCGGCGACTCACGGGCATTTGCCCGAATACGCCGCACTCGGGATCCCGGCGCGGAGATATGACCTCCAGTGTGCCGGAGCGCATATATCTGCCGTGGTGCAGACCACCTCGGCGGCGTGTTCCACGACGCATTCGGAAGCTTTGCCTTTTTGTGCGAGTGGTGACGGCGGTGCCGGAACTTATGGGCCGGGGGTCGGTGCAATCACCGCATGGCCTGCCCAGACGTCACGTGATGAAAGTGTGCAGGAGTTTGTCCCACGGTCATGGGAAGGGAAACTCGAGGTCGCGGTGAAAACCCTGGCGCTGCGCCGGGTATTCACACCCCGTGATCATCCCGTTACGTTGGCGGAGCTCGGAAGGTGCCGAGCGCCTTCCACTGTTGTTCGAGCCCGAAGGGTGCCGCTCTCTTGTCTTCTCTGTCTTCGTTCGTGTCTGCTCCGTCCTCCGCCGGCCGGTCCGCCGCGGTCTCCGCACCGCTGTCCCGCCGCGGCCTGTTCGCCGCCGGGACGGTCGGGCTCGCCTCGCTGACCTCTCTCGCCGTCGCCGCACCCGCCTCCGCGCAGGGCGAGACGTGGACAGAGGCGTTCATGACCCGTGAGGAGACCCGCGAGGGCTTCGAGATCGGTGCCATGGACCAGTGGCAGGTGGAGAACGCGCAGTTCATCATCGCCGTCTGCAAGGGCCACGGCCTCGAGGAGGCGGTCACCACGGTCACGCTGATCACCGCCATCGTGGAGTCCTGGCTGTACAACTACGAGCCCGCCGTCGACCTCGACTCCGGCGGTCTGTTCCAGCAGCGGCCCTCGATGGGCTGGGGGAGCGCGGCCGACGTGCGGCACAAGAAGAAGGCCATCGACGCCTTCCTCGGCCTCGGCGAGATCTCGTCCGCGCCGGGCCTCCTCCAGGCGGTGCCGGACGTCGCGAACTGGGAGCCCGGTCAGGCCGCTCAGACGGTGCAGGCCTCGGCCCACCCCGAGCGCTACGCCGAGCAGGTCACCAGCGCACGGACGATCATGGACCGGTACTCGCGCAAGGTCGCGCCGTTCACCGCCTGAGATCGTGAGCGGCGGTCGGAATCGTCGCTCCGCCGCGGGTCGGTGCGTGCGCCGCTGAGCCGCCGACATCGTTAGGCTGTGCCTCATGTCACCGATGCCCTCCGTGAGCTACTCCATCACCATCCGCCTCGAGTTCGCGGCGCGATCCGCCGCGGTCAGCGACATCACCGGGCGCATCGAGAGACACGGCGGTTCCGTGACCGCGCTCGATGTCTCCGCCTCCGGGCCGGAGCGCATGCGCGCCGACATCACCGTGCTGACCGCCGGCCATGACCACGCCATGGAGGTCGTCGATGATCTCCGGACGATCGAGGGCGTCGAGCTCGGCAAGGTCTCGGATCGCACCTTCCTGGCCCACCTCGGCGGCAAGCTCACCGTCGAGTCGAAGATGCCGATCCGGCATCGCGACGACCTCTCGATGGTCTACACGCCGGGCGTCGCCCGCGTGGTCAAGGCCGTCGCCGAGAACCCCGAGGACGCCCGGCGACTGACCATCAAGCGCAACACCGTCGCCGTCGTCTCCGACGGCTCCGCGATCCTCGGGCTGGGAGACCTCGGCCCGCTGGCCGCGATGCCCGTGATGGAGGGCAAGGCCGCGCTGTTCAAGCGGTTCGCCGGCATCGACGCCTTCCCGATCTGCCTGGACGCGCACTCGGTCGACGACATCGTCGCCCATGTCAAGGCGATCGCCCCCGTGTTCGCGGGCATCAACCTCGAGGACATCTCCGCCCCGCGCTGCTTCGAGATCGAGGACCGCCTGCGCGCCGAGCTGGACATCCCCGTCTTCCACGACGACCAGCACGGCACTGCGATCGTCGTCGTGGCCGCCCTGCGAAACGCCCTCCGCGTCGTCGAGAAGGACCTGACCACCGCCCGCATCGTCCTGGCCGGGGCCGGCGCGGCCGGTACCGCGATCCTGCGCCTGCTGCGTGCCGCCGGCGCGCGCGACGTCGTGGTCACCGACATCGACGGCATCATCCATGAGGGCCGTGAGAACCTCGCCGGTCGCCTGCCGTGGATCGCGGAGGTCACCAATCCTCGCGAGCTCACCGGGACCATCGGTGACGCGATCGAGGGGGCCGACGTCTTCATCGGCGTCAGTGCCGGCAACATCCTCACCGCACAGGACGTCTCGACCATGGCCGAGCGCTCGGTCGTCTTCGCGATGGCCAACCCCACCCCGGAGATCGACCCGTCCGAGGCCGCGAAGTACGCCGAAGTGGTCGCCACGGGCCGCAGCGACTTCGCCAACCAGATCAACAACGTGCTCGCCTTCCCCGGGGTGTTCCGCGGACTGCTGGACGCCCATGCCACGCGGGTCACCGACCGGATGCTGCTGGCGGCGGCCAACGCCCTGGCCGACGTCGTCACCGCCGAGGAGCTGAATCCGACCTACATCGTGCCCAGCGTCTTCCACGACGGGGTCACCAAATCCGTCGCGGGGGCGGTGGAGCAGGTGGCCCGGGAGGACGCCGGCACGGTGGACACGATCACGGGCGCTATGCCCACGGTCTACGCGGACGAGATCACGCTGAACGGCTGAGCTGCCGAACGGCTGACCCTCCGCCGAGGCGTCAGTGCTGGGAGGCGGTCTCCCCGCGCTCCTGGTCCCTCTCGCCGCGAGGATCGTGCTGCGCGGCGTCCCGGTGGCGCCGACGCTCTGCGAGCCACAGGCCCACGCCGAGGGCGATGCCGATGACGTCGGCGAGGAGGTCGCCGCCCTCCGCGGCGCGTTCGGGCAGGGCGATCAGCTGGATGAGCTCGATCAGCAGCGCGTGGACGAACGCGGCGATCACCACCCATCCCATGGGGAATCGTCTGTGCGGTGCCAGCAGGCGACCGGCGGTCCACACGAGCAGGGCGAAGAGCAGCAGGTGGACTGCCTTGTCCAGGCCGGGGACGCCGGCGCCCGGGGTGCCCGCGGGGATCGAGGGCAGATAGAAGCTGACGTTCGCCACGATCGCGAGGGCGAGCAGACCGACGCGCCACGGCAGGGAGCCGCCCACCCGTCGGACCTCGTGCGGGAGACGGCGGAGGAACTCGGCGACAGCGTCCATGGCGGGCATTGTTCCAGGGGCGACGCCTGTCTCCGTGGAGGCTGGGCCGCTAAGCTCGCCCCAGCACGACATCGACCGAGGGAGTTGCCATGTCCTCCAGCACGTCCGATCCGTCCCGGATGGACCCGTACAGCGATGACCCGGGCGCGTCACCGGGCAGCACCGCGGTCCTCGACCGGCAGCTGCAGGAGCAGGAGCAGACCACCGACGACGGTGACCACGACCGGTTCGCCCACTACGTGCGCAAGGACAAGATCACTCAGGCGGCGCTGGACGGCACGCCCGTGATCGCGCTGTGCGGCAAGGTGTGGGTCCCCGGGCGCTCGCCCGACAAGTACCCGGTGTGCCCCGAGTGCAAGGAGATCTACGAGGGCATGCGCGAACCGCAGGACGGCGGCGGCGACGGCAAGGGCGGCTCCGGGCGAGGCGGCGGCTTCCGCGGCTTCTTCGGCGGGCGGCGCTGAGGGAGAGCTGACTTCCTCACATCGGACCCGGCGGCGGGTCGTCGTACCGCGGCGGTACCGTGGTGCACGCTGTGAATACCTCCCCCCTGTTCTCCGCGAACGATCCCCGCCAGCCCTCCGAGGCGGCCGCGCGATCGCTGCCGCCGGCCTACCCCGAACGCGCCGCCTGGGGCACGGTTCCCAAGCTGCGCGCCTGGCAGTCCGAGGCGCTCGAGCTCTACCGCAGCACCGCCCCGAAGGACTTCCTGGCCGTCGCGACCCCGGGCGCCGGCAAGACCACCTTCGCCCTGCAGGTCGCTGCCGGCCTGCTCTCCGAGGGCACCGTCCGGCGCATCACGGTGGTCGCGCCGACGGAGCATCTGAAGACGCAGTGGGCCGACGCCGCCGCCCGCGTCGGCATCTCCCTGGACCCGAACTTCACCAATGCCCAGGGCGCTCACGGCTCCCACTACCAGGGCGTCGCGGTGACGTACGCCCAGGTGGGCATGCATCCCGCGCTGCATCGGGCCCGCACCGAGGCCGATCGCACCCTGGTGATCCTCGACGAGATCCACCACGCCGGCGACTCACTGACCTGGGGCGACGGCGTGCGCGAGGCGTTCGACCCCGCGACGAGGCGCCTGGCGCTGACCGGTACGCCCTTCCGTTCCGACTCCTCGCAGATCCCGTTCGTCACCTACGAGGACGACGGCCAGGGCTTCTTGCGCTCCAAGGCGGATTACGTCTACGGATACGGGGAGGCGCTGCGCGATCACGTGGTCCGCCCCGTGCTGTTCATGACCTACTCGGGCCGGATGCACTGGCGCACCAAGGCCGGTGACGAGGTCTCCGCGCAGCTCGGGGCGATGGAGACCAAGGACATCACCCAGCAGGCCTGGCGCACCGCGCTGGACCCCAAGGGGGAGTGGATCCAGTCGGTGCTCTCGGCCGCGGACCGACGGCTGACCGAGCTGCGCCGCCATGTCCCCGACGCCGGCGGCCTGGTGATCGCGACCGACCAGAAGGCCGCCCGCGCCTACGCCGCGACCCTGCAGGAGATCTGCGGCCAGGAACCCACTGTCGTCCTGTCCGACGATGCCGGCGCCGGCCGGCGCATCGAGGCCTTCTCCGAGTCCGACGATCGCTGGATGGTCGCAGTGCGCATGGTCTCCGAGGGCGTGGACGTGCCGCGCCTGGCCGTGGGCGTCTACGCCACCTCCACGGCGACCCCCATGTTCTTCGCCCAGGCCGTGGGCCGCTTCGTGCGCTCTCGGACCCGCGGCGAGACGGCCAGCGTGTTCCTGCCGACAGTGCCGATCCTGATGGCCCACGCCGGCGAGCTCGAGGCCGAGCGCGATCACGTGCTGGACCGTCGGCCCGACGAGGGCGACGAGGTCACGGGCCTCGACGAGAGCCTTATCGAGCAGGCGAACCGCTCCGAGAAGGCCAGCGAGGACCTCGAGATGTCCTTCGAGGCCCTCGAGTCCGAGGCGTCCTTCGACCGGGTCCTGTTCGACGGCGGCGAGTACGGCGCCGGGGGCATGGCCGGCAGCGAGGACGAGCAAGGATTCCTCGGCATCCCGGGCCTGCTGGATGCGGACCAGATGCGCACCGTCCTCCAGCAGCAGCAGGCCGAGCAGCAGGCCCGCCGTCAGCGCAGCGGGCCCACCGAGCAGCCGCAGACGCCGGGCGTGGTGGATCATCGCCGGCTCATGGAGCTGCGCAAGGAGCTCAGCACCCTGGTCTCGGCCTGGTCGCGGAAGTCCGGCACTCCGCACGGTTCGGTGCACAACACGCTGCGCAGCCGCAGCGGCGGGCCGGCGGTCGCCCAGGCCAGTGCCGAGCAGATCCAGGCGCGCATCGACATCGTGCGCGGCTGGTTCGTCGGCCGTCGCTGAGGGGCGCTGCCGGTCGGCGTCAGCGCAGAACCCGTGCCGCCTCGACGCCGTCGGTGACGGTGGGGATGGCGATCGGGCCGTCAGGCCCGTCGTCGGCCGGCAGATCCAGTTCGCGGATCGAGTCCGCGTGCCGCTGACGCGCCTTCTCGACCTGCTCCGGGCGAGGCAACGGGTCCGTCGGCTCGCCGCCGAGGATCATCGGGACCTGCAGGGGGCGCAGATTCGTGCGGCTCCAGTCCGGGTTGGCCTCGGCCGCCAGCAGCTCCGCGGTCAGCTCCCGTTCGAACTCGGCGATCTCCGCCTCGCCGGGCAGCACCAGCTCCGCGTGGGCGCGATCGCCCACCAGCATCCGGAAGGCACGCTTGCCGGCGCCGAGCGTCGCCTTGTCCAGCGACTGCTTGCCGACGGGGTGCATCTGCCCGTCGGCCCCCTCGCGCTCGACCAGCTTGTACACGAACCCGGGCGCGGGGTGGCCGCCGCCGGTGACCAGGCGGGTGCCGATGCCGTAGCCGTCCAGCGGGGAGGAGGCCAGCTCCTCGACGCGGTACTCGTCCAGATCCCCGGTGGCGGTGACGCGGGTCGTCGTCGCCCCGAGCGAATCGAGCAGTCGACGGACCTCGCCGGCCTGCTCGGCGAGATCGCCGGAATCGAGTCTCACCGCTCCGAGCTCCGGCCCGGCGAGGTCCACCGCGGTGCGGATCGCGGTCTCCACGTCGTAGGTGTCCACCAGCACCGTCGTGCCGGTTCCCTGGGAGACCAGCTGGGCGCGGAAGGCCTCCTCCTCGCTGTCGAACAGCAGCGTGAAGGAATGCGCCGCGGTGCCGGCGACGGGGATCCGGTAGTGCGCGCCGGCCGCGAGGTTCGAGGTGGAGGCGAAGCCGACGACGTAGGCGGCGCGGGCGGCGGCGATGGCGGCGTCCTCGTGGACGCGGCGCCCACCCATCTCGATGCAGGGGCGGCCGCGGGCCGCGGTGATCATGCGCGAGCCGGCCGAGGCGATCCCGCTGTCGTGGTTGAGGATCGAGAGCACCACCGTCTCCAGGATCACCGCGTCCTCGAAGGTGCCCTCGACGCGCAGCACGGGGGAGCTGGGGAAGAACAGCTCACCTTCCTCGTAGCCGTGGACGTCACCGGAGAAGCGGTACCGGGCCAGATGCTCCAGCGTGTCCTCGTCCAGCACGCCCGCCCCGCGCAGATAGCGCAGATCGGCGTCGTCGAAACGGAAGTCGGCGATCGCGTCGAGCACGCGGCCGGTGCCGGCGAGGACGCCGTAGCGGCGGCCCTCGGGCAGGGAACGGGTGAACACCTCGAAGACGCAGCGTCGCGACGCGGTGCCGGCCCGGCGGGCAGCTTGCACCATCGTCAGCTCGTAGAGGTCGGTGAGCAGGGCGGAAGTCACAGTGTCCACCGTAATGCGTGCCGGGCCAGCAGATCGCCGGGCGCGCCCCGTAGACTCGACGGGCACCGCGTCCCGGCAGATCGGGACGTGGCGGGACACAGGAGGAGCACGAATGCCGGTCGAGCTGCCGCGGGCTGAGCCCGACACGGGCTCGCTGACCGATCTCTCCCACAGCAACCAGCTGACGATGGACGCCGAGGGGCCCTGGTGCACGGTGGTCTGGAACGACCCCGTGAACCTGATGAGCTACGTCACCTTCGTCTTCCGCCGCTACTTCGGGTACTCGCGCCTGGTCGCCGAGCAGCTCATGACACAGGTCCATGAGGAGGGGCGGGCGATCGTCTCGCGCGGGTCCCGCGAACGCATGGAGACCGACGTGCAGGCCATGCATTCCTACGGCCTGCGGGCCACGTTGGAGAAGGCGGAGGAGGACTGATGGCGCATGCGTTCCGCCGTCGGCCCGACGGCTCCCTGGCCTGCCGGCTCGACGGCGAGGAGAAGGCGATCATCGCCCAGGTCGCCCAGGAGACCGCGGAGCTGATCCGCGGCGACCTCGGGATCGACTCGGATGCCGATCCGCTGCGTCGTGCCGCCGAGAGCGAGGACCCGCTGCGCCGGCTGGAGGCCGAGTTCGCAGGCCGCGATGCCCGCGAGCCCGCGGACTCCGCCGTCAAGCGCCTGTTCCCGGCGGCCTCGGAGGATCCGACGCTCGCCGCCGAGTACCGCCGGCTGGGTCAGCAGGACCTCGCCGACGGCAAGCTCGCCGACCTCCGCCGCGTGATGGCGATCCTGGACGCCAGCGGCAGCGAGCACAGCGAGGTCGTGCTGGACGATGACGACGCCCTGGCGGTGCTGCGCGCGCTGAACGACGTGCGGATCGTGCTCGCGGACCGTCTGGACCTCCAGCGCGACGGTGACTTCGACACCGTGCGGATGCTGCAGCAGATCGGCGAGCGCGTGGAGGGGGCGAGCGAGACCGACGACGACACCGTCGGCTCCGACATCGTCATCGCCGTCTACGAGCTGCTGTCGTGGCTGCAGGAGAGCCTGCTGCGGGCATTGGACTGAACGACGACCGGCGAACCCGCAGTGGTCCGCGAGGAACGAGCGGGCCGCGCAGGGTGAGCGGGAGGAGTTCAGTCGGTTGGATAGTGGACTGAGCGACGAACTGTGAGCCCGTCGTGGTCCGCGAGGAACGATTGGGTCGCGCAGGGGCGCGACTGTGAAACTGCACCCAGTGAGCGCGCCACGAGTGTTTCGGGGACCCCGCGACACTAGCCTTGCCGGGATGAACAACGCGCCGATCGGGATCCTCGACTCCGGGGTGGGCGGGCTGACCGTGGCCCGAGCCATCCTCGACCAGCTGCCGCAGGAGGAGCTGGTCTACATCGGCGACACCGCGCACAGTCCGTACGGGCCCCGCCCCATCGCCGACGTGCGCGCGCTGGTGCTGGGGATCATGGACGATCTCGTCGAGCACGGCGTGAAGCTGCTGGTGATCGCCTGCAACACCGCCTCGGCCGCCGTGCTGCGCGATGCCCGCGAGCGCTATCAGCTGCCGGTGGTCGAGGTGATCCAGCCCGCTGTGCGCCGCGCCGTCGCCGCCACCCGCAACAACCGCATCGGCGTGATCGGCACGCAGGGCACGGTGACCTCCCGTGCCTACGAGGACGCGTTCGCCGCGGCGCCCGATCTGGAGATCGTCACCCAGGCCTGCCCCCGCTTCGTCGAGTTCGTCGAGAACGGGGTCACCATGGGCGACGTCGTCGCGGAGGTCGCCGAGGAGTACCTGGCCCCGGTCCGTGAGGCCGGCGTGGACACCCTGGTGCTGGGCTGCACCCACTACCCGATGCTCGCCGGCCCGATCAGCTACGCGATGGGACCGGACGTCACCCTGGTCTCCTCCGCCGAGGAGACCGCGCTGGACGTCTACCGCCAGCTGCGCGGCACCGACCAGCTGCGTCAGTCGGAGCGCTCGCCGCGCCACGTCTTCGCCCAGACGGCCGACGGGGATGGCAGCGAGTCCTTCGCTCGCCTCTCGCGCCGCTTCCTCGGGCCGACGCTCGACATGACCGCCTCCCTGCCGGTGGTCTCGGCATGAGGCTGACCGTCATCGGCTGCAGCGGCAGCTTCGCCGGCCCCGACAGCGCCGCCTCCAGCTACCTCATCGAGCAGGAGGACACCAGCGGCCGCCTCTGGCGGGTGCTGATGGACCTCGGCTCCGGCGCGTTCGGCCCGCTCCAGCGCGTGATCGACCCGGCGGAGCTGGACGCGGTGATCATCTCCCACCTCCACCCCGATCACTACCTCGACCTCACCGGTCTCGAGGTGTTCTGGGCCTACCACGAGCGCGACGACCTCCCGCAGCTGCCGATCCACGCCCCGGAGCCGCTGCCGGACCGGCTCTCAGCGGTGCTGTGCCGTGAGGGGTACGTCCCCGCCGGCGTCGACGGTGTGCCGTTCGCCTACCACGCCCTCGCCGACCGCCGGGACTTCTCCATCGGCCCCCTCGACATCGAGGTGCGCGCGGTGACCCACCCCGTCGAGGCCTACGGCTTCCGGATTACCGGCGGGGGCGGCGTGCTCGCCTACTCCGGGGACACCGACTCCTGCCCGGCCCTGGACGACCTGGCCGTCGGCGCGGACCTCTTCCTGTGCGAGGCCGGGTACATCGAGGGCCGCGACGACCGCTTCAGCGGCGTCCACCTCACCGGCCGCCGCGCCGGGCAGTGCGCGACCCGCGCCGGCGTCGGGCAGCTGGCGCTGACCCACATCCCGGCCTGGACCGAGCCCGCCGTCACCCTCGCAGAGGCCCGCGCCGCCCACGACGGCCCGATCCAGGTGGTCCGTCCCATGGATATCCTCGACGTGTCCGCCTGAACATCCCCACGAAGGGAGCTCCGTGAGCTCACAGACCCAGACCGAGCCCGCGCCGGCCGGTGACCGCGTCGACGGCCGCACCCCGGATCAGCTGCGCGAGGTGCGCATCACCCGCGACTGGCTCGACCACGCCGAAGGCAGCGCCCTGATCGAGTTCGGCCGCACCCGTGTGCTGTGCGCCGCCTCCTTCACCGAGGGCGTGCCGCGGTGGAAGCAGGGCTCCGGCTCGGGCTGGGTCACCGCCGAGTACGCGATGCTCCCGCGCGCGACCAACTCCCGGTCCCAGCGCGAGAGCGTCAAGGGCAAGATCGGCGGCCGCACCCACGAGATCTCCCGCCTGATCGGCCGCTCCCTGCGCGCGGTCATCGACCTCGACGCCCTGGGGGAGAACACGATCCAGCTGGACTGCGACGTGCTCCAGGCCGACGGCGGCACCCGTACCGCCGCGATCACCGGCGCCTACGTCGCCCTGGCCGACGCGATCGCCTGGGGCAAGCGCCACACCTCCCTCCCCGCCGCCCGGGAGATCCTCACCGACTCCGTCAGCGCCATCAGTGTCGGCATCGTCAGCGGGCGTCCGCTGCTGGACCTGGAGTACCGCGAGGACGTCGAGGCCGAGACCGACATGAACGTCGTGGTCACCGGCGCCGGGTCCTTCGTCGAGATCCAGGGAACCGCCGAGGGCGCCCCCTTCGACCGCACCGAGCTCGGATCCCTGCTCGACCTGGCCACCGGCGGGTGCACCACCCTCGCCGGCATCCAGCGCGAGGCCCTGGACCAGCCGCGATGAGCGCGAGCGTCGCCGGCGTGCCCGAGGGAGCCCGGGTCATCCTGGCCACCCACAACGCCAAGAAGCTGCACGAGCTGCAGCGCATCCTGGTGGCCGCGGTCCCCGGCCTGGAGGCCGAAGCCGTCATCTCCTCGGCGGGGATCGACCTGCCGGACGTGGTGGAGGAAGCGGTCACCTTCCAGGGCAACGCCCTGCTGAAGGCGCACTCCGCCGCCGAGGCGACCGGCCTGCTGGCGGTGGCCGACGATTCCGGCCTCTCCGTGGATGTGCTGGGCGGCTGCCCGGGCATCTTCTCGGCTCGCTGGAGCGGGCGCCACGGTGACGACGAGGCCAACAACGATCTGCTGCTCGCCCAGCTCGCGGACATCCCCGACGAGTACCGCACGGCACGGTTCGTGTGCGCGGCGGCGCTGGTGGCCCCCGACGGCACCGAGATCGTCGAGCGCGGCGTGATGACCGGCCGGCTGCTTCGCGAGCGCCACGGCGAGGGCGGCTTCGGGTACGACCCGATCTTCCTGCCCGACGGGGAGGGACGCTCGGCCGCCGAGCTCGCCCCCGAGCAGAAGGATGCGATCTCCCACCGCGGCGAAGCCTTCCGCGCCATCGCCGAGCACGTCGCCCAGCTCCTGGGCTGAGAAGTCACGGCGCACGGCGTGAACCCAGCGGAGGCGCCGTGGCGCGAGGCCGTCGCTGCCATGATCGGCACCTCGAGCGTCGATCTCGAGGACGTTCGACGCGAACCCCTGGACTACGACGCGTTCCTGGCCCACCGTGACGTGCACCGGCTGCGCGGTGCGGCCGTCACCGGCACCGGACGCCGGCCCTGGTCACTGATCGAGAAGGTGACCGAGGGCCCGGCCACGGCCTCGCCGTACCTGCTGGACAACGGCCGACGCGAGCACGCCGCCTACACCTCCGGCCTGCTCGAGGACCTGGCACCGTCGCTGGTGGCGCCGCGCCTGTACGGCTCGCAGGTCAAGGCCGACGGCCGGATCACGCTGTGGCTCGAAGAGATCCGCGACGAGGCGCCCCGGCCCCTGGAGGGCGGGTCGCTGCTGGCGATCTCGCGAGATCTCGGCGCGATGGCGGGACGGTGGCTGGACCGAGTCCCGTCTCACCCCTGGCTGTTCACCGGCTGGATCGACCGGCACGCGCAGCCGGAGGCGATGGAGGCCGGACTGGCCACTCTGGAGCGCGCGAGGACGCCATCGAGCCTCTCGTGGACCGGCCGCGTGGGCGAGGCACAGGAGCTGATCCGCGCGCAGCCCCGTGTGCGCACGATTCTCGAGGCGCTTCCGCAGACGCTGTGCCACCACGACGCGGTGGGCGCGAACACTCTGCGCAGCGGCGGTCGCAGCGTATTGATCGATTGGGAGTCGGTGGGGCCGGGCCCGGTGGGCGCGGATCTCGCGTCCCTGCTGTTCGCCTCCGTCCGGCGCGGCGACGCGTCGGCGCACGTGGTCCGCTCGCTCGTCGAGGACGCCTTCGACGCCTATGTCGAGGGGCTGCGCTCCGAAGACGCGGAGGCCGACGTCGCTGCCGCTCGCCGTGGGTGCGAGGCCGCGATCTGCCTGCGCTGGAAGCTCGCCGCCAACGTCGCCGAGACGGCCCTGGAGGGCCGCCCGGCGCGGCGGGGGAGCGCGCCGGAGGAATCTCCCGAGCAGGCGCTCGAAGAGCTCACGCAGCTGGTCGGCATCCTGCTGGATGCGGCCCGACGCGTTCTCTAGAGGGACGAGGTCAGTTCCCGCGAGCGGGCCGTCAGCGCCTCAGGTGGCGCCGACGTAGGCGAGGGCACGGCGCACGATCAGGTCGCGGCCACCGGTCATCTCCTCGAGCGGAGAGGGCTCCGCCAGCAGCTCGTCGAGCCCGAACCACGCCATCTCCAGCGCGTCCTCCTGCGGGGCCGTCTCCCCGTCGATCGGGACGATGTAGGCCATGGAGACGGCGTGCTGGCGCTGATCGTGGAACGGCGAGATCCCCGGGGTGGGGAAGTACTCGGCGACCGTGAAGGGCACGGGGGAGACGGGGATGCGCGGCAGCGCCATCGGCCCCAGGTCCTTCTCGATGTGCCGGGAGATGGCCTCGCGGATCGTCTCGTGGATCAGCACCCGCCCGGAGACGATGGCGCGCACGATCTGCCCGCCCCCGTCGGCCCGCAGCAGCAGTCCGACCTCGACGACGCTGCCGTCCAGGTCGGTGCGCACCGGCACGATGTCCACGTACGGGATCGGGAGACGGCGACGCAGTTCCTCGATGCCCTCGGGTTCGAACCATGCGCCCTCGGTGTCCACGGCGGTGCGGTTGGTCATCGGGTACCTCCCTGGAGAGCGTCGGTCGGGTCCTGGTCGGCGACGGCCTGGGCCGCCTCGGGCTTCTCGGCGAAGAATCGGGGGTTGCGGTCGCGGGAGGGGACTTCCACCTCGTTGTCGACCGTTCTGCCCGCGATCATGCGGATCCGCCAGGTGGTGTCCTCGAGCTCGATCACCGAGAGGGTCGCGTTCGGGATCGAGGGCAGGGGCCGCTCGATGATGCCCGACAGCAGGAACCGGATGAGAGTGCCGTGCGCGACGACGAGCACCTTCTGGCCGGGGAAGCGCTCCTCCAGCGCTTCGAGCGCGTCATAGCCGCGGTCGGCGACGGCCTGGTAGTCCTCGCGGCCCGGGAAGGACCGGTCGGGGTAGAGCTCCTGCATCTCCTCGACCGGCCGGCCCTCGGCCTCGCCCCAGTCGATCTCCACCAGCTTCGCCTCGGTGCCGCCGAAGGGGATGCCGTGGTCCGCTGCGATGATCCGCGCCGTGTGCTCGGCGCGCTGCAGCGGCGAGGAGACGACCACGTCCCAGACCATGTCGGGCAGCTCGTCGAAGGCGCGGTGGGCCTGTTCGACACCGGTCTCGTTCAGCGGTATGTCCGAGGAGCCCTGGAACAGGTTGTGGAGGTTGTAGTCCGTCTGCCCATGGCGGACGAGCCCGAACAGGGTCATGAAGCGTCTCCTCGGAAAAGGGGTGTGTTCCGTGCGCGAGAAGGGACTCGAAACCCGCTCTCACGTCGTCAGGACCAGCGTATACGCACGGCACCGTGGGTTCACGCCTCCCTGCCGTTCCCCCGGCTTCTCCGTGAACCGGCCGGGTTCTCTGCCACTGGTTTGCGGGTTCGGGCCCTCGGGTGAGGGCCTCGTAGTAAAGCGTCTCGAACTCTATCGGGGTGAGCATCCCGAGAGAGCCGTGGAGGCGCCGGTTGTTGTACCAGTTAACCCATCCGGCCGTTGCGTTCTCGGCGCCTGCGAGGGTGCGGTAGTTGTAAAACCGCGATCTCGCCGGTTCGGGGGTTGACCTTGATGAGGTGGTAGACCTCGCGGATGACGTAGCGCTTCAGTCAACGGACGACGTCGCGCTTGCTCCTGCCTTCGGCCGCCCGACGGGCGACGTAAGCGATGGTCGGCTCGTGGAACCTCATTTGGACGATCACGGTGCGGTAGATCGCGGCGTTCAGCTGCCGATGACCGCCGTGATTAATGCGATGGCGACCGCTGGTCATCCCGGAACCGGTCGGGACGGGACTGATACCGGCGAGCTTCGCGAATGCGGCTTCGGAGTGGATCCGCTCGGGATTGTCGCCGGCAACGATCAGGATCTCGACTGCGGTATCGACGCCGATCCCGAACTGCTCCAGCCGTTGCGGTGCGATCGACGAGCGCCTCGATCGACTCCCTGAGTTCCTTGGCTTCGCTGTCCAGGTGCTGCCATCTGCCAAGGACCGCTGCGCATGACGGAGACAGTATGCGGGCGTCTCGAGGTTCCGAGGGCGCAGCGCTGCGAGGTGGCGGGCGAGCTTGGTCGGCGTCATCCGGTTCGTCTTCCGGCGCAGCGTGTCATCGGCGTGGACGAGTATCGCCTTCATCGAGATCATCGCAGCGGAGCGGTCGGTCACCGCCGACTCGTGCGCGATCTTGAGCTGCCTGATCCGCGGTCTTCGGAACAGCCGTCGCGAAGCCGGCGAGCACCGAACGATGTCAGCGTGGCTCCGTAGGAGCCGGTGCCCTAGATGTCGAACGCAAGGACCTTTCCGAACGAGTCCGCCCAGGCAAGGAGCTGGTTGAAGCCACCCGTATCGGTGGGGACGGTGAGCGTCGCCAGGATGCCGCCGATGGTGTCGAGCACGGCGGCGACGTGAATGTGCTTATGGGTATCGACGCCAATGACGACGTGCCCGGAATGGATGGTTTCGAGTGGGAGTCAGACCGCGTCGGCCGGGACTACCCGATCCTCGCGGGACCGGGTAGATAGAGACTGACATTCGTAGGCATCGCCCACGGTTCCGATCGATGGCGCGATGCCCTCGAAGGCGAGATGCTCGGTCAGACGAACTGCTGTGTATTGCGACCCGGCGTCGCTGTGGTGGAGCAAGTCTCCTGGTGAGATGGGGTTTCCTTCCCGTTCTCGCTTCCAGGGTGCGATGCGCAGCGGCGTCATGACCAGGTCGACGTTCTTGCTCGTGCTGGCGTGCCATCTCACGATCCGCTGGGCGAACACGTCCACGACGAACGCGACGTAGACGGCCCCGCCCAGGTGCGGATGTAGTCGAAGTCGGTGGCCCACACCCGGTTCGGCGCGGACGCGGTGAAGTCACGGGTCAGCAGGTCACCGACGCTTTTCCCGCCCGGATCGGGGATGGTGGTGCGCGGCTTCTTCGCTCGCCCCACACCTCGAGACCGAGGGTCCGCATCGCCCGGTCCACCGCCCCGCGGGACGTGCCGGCGAGGCCGTCTTGGTTGCGGAGCAGCGCAACCCACTTTCGCCGCCCATACAGGTCCTCTGGCGTCATCTGGACCTGCCCGGTGACCGGATCGACCGTCCAGGCGAGGTCGCGGATTTTGTATTCGACCAGCGCATCGGTGACGGTGCGGGCCGCGATGCGGGCTGGGCGCTTCCAGGCGCGGTAGGTGCGTGCCGCGAGCACTAGGCCCTGCTGGCGCGAGACGCGGAGGATCGACTCGACTGCGTGGCCCTCGCTTCTCATCTCCTCGATGAACGCGAGGATCAGCGGCCCCGGGGGTCGAGTTCCCCGCGAAAAAGATCCAGGCCCGCCGGAGGATCTCGTTGTCCTCCCGGAGCCGCTTGACCTCCGTCTTCAGTCTCTTGACCTCGGCAGACTCCTTACTGGTCACGCCCGGCTTCGTCCCGTCGTCGACGTCGGCCCGGGCCGGCCAGCGCCGCACGGACTCCCGCGAGACGCCTTCCTGGCGGGCGACCGCGGCAGTGCCGCGGTCAAGGTGGGGTACTCCTGCTGGTGCTCGCGCACGAGCCGCACGCACCTCGCTCGCAGCTGGGGATCGATCTTCTTCGGCATGCTGTCCATCCTCTCGGACTCAATCAGCAGCCGCATCAAGCCTGGGTCGGTTCAGACTGCGGTTGCCCGGCCCCCACGCTCAGCCTCTATCCTGGGATCAATAGTTTTTTTAGACTCAATGTTCACAGCTGGTGCCTACTTTCCAGTCCAAGCCATGGGCAGCGTTCTGCGGCAGGTGGTTTAGCCGACCCCGCTGGGCGCGGCCTCCGAGGCGATGAACGCAGCGATGCTCGGCTCGTTCCCGGAAGGGCTTCACCTTGTTGTATTTCTCGGGTGGACCGCAGACTCGGTGCTGGTGTCCGTGCGAGCATTTAGGTGGGAGTGAGACGCTGACGTGGTATCGACGACCGTAGGGCGCGGAACCTGGACGAGCTGGATGCCTCGCGTCCAGTTCGTCCTGCTCGGGATTGCCGCCGTGGTGGCCGCTTCGACCAGCCACATGTTCGACGTCGACAGCCCTAGGTGGCTCGGCGCCCAGGCGCTTTTGGTCCTCACGGCCGCGGTGTGGTCCGGGGTATGGGTGTTTTCACGAGCAGGCCGACCACGCTCCCCGTACGAGGTAGCCGTCCACTACTTGGTGCGCACGATTCTGGCCTTCGTGCTCGCCTGGATCAATCCATTCTTCGGGATATACGCATGGGTGGGGTACCTCGACCTCGGGGAGTTGACCCACCGTAGGCACCGTAGGCTCGGCCTGCTGGCAGTCGCGGTCACCGTCGCCGGCTCTCAGTCCGGAGGGCTACCACCAGAGGGAACAGTGCAATGGCTGGCCTTCGCCGCTCTACTCGCGGTCAACCTCGGACTGGTCCCAATGCTGGACCATATGCATGCGCAGAACACTCGACAAGCCGTGGAGCAGATCTCCATGATCGCTGAGCTCGAGCAAGTCAACGCCGACCTGAAGCGGGCCGCTCAAGAGAACACAAAACTGCAAGAGACCGTGGTGACACAGGCACGGCTGGCCGGCGTCCACGAGGAGCGAGAGCGGTTGGCGCGAGAAATCCATGACACGCTCGCCCAGAGTCTCGCAGCGACATTGACGCAACTTCAGGCCGCCGAACGCGAGCCCGATCCCCGGCCCCGGCTCGCGCGGGCGATCGGGCTGGTCCGTACTGCCCTGGGCGAAGCCCGTCGGTCCGTGTTGAACTTGGCGCCAGAATCTCTAGACACCTCAACGCTTCCCGAGGCCGTTGGCGAACTCATCGATCAGTGGACGCAGGATTATCCGTGCCGCGCCGAATTCGTCATCACAGGCGAGGTGAGGCCACTTCACCCGGAGGTTGAAGCAACTGTGCTGCGCGTTGTACAAGAATCGCTGTCCAACGTCCGAAAGCATGCCGACGCTAGTCGTGTCGTCGTGACACTCACCTTCGACGATGAACAGATGGTCCTAGACGTTCGTGATGACGGCCGTGGCTTCGATCCCGATATCGCAGTCGGCGGGACCTCATTCGGACTGCGAGGCATGCGCCAACGCGCAACCCGGCTTGCCGGGAAGGTGGACGTGGAGTCCCGCCCCGGGCAAGGCACAGCCGTATCACTGCGCCTTCCAGCCCTGCCACGCGAGGCAGCTGCATGACTCGGGTCTTAGTCGTCGATGATCACCCCGTCGTCCGGGATGGACTGGTCTCCACCATTTCCACCGCATCGGACCTCGAGGTCGTAGGGCAGGCCGGCGATGGCCCGTCGGCGGTCGACTTGGCCGCCGTACTTCTACCCGACGTCGTCGTCATGGACCTGCGGATGCCTGGCGGAGGCGGAGTTGCGGCCATACAGAATCTAAGGAGTCGCGGCATCGACACTCCGGTGCTGGTGCTGACCACCTATGACACCGATTCGGATACCGTCGCAGCCATCGAAGCTGGCGCCACCGGCTACCTCCTCAAGGATGCGTCGACCGAGGCTCTGATCGACGCTATCCGAACCACTTCCGCTGGGGAGGTCGTGCTTTCGCCGGCGATAGCCACCCGGCTTGCCTCACATATGCACCAGCCAGCACGACGGGGGAGCCTTAGCACCCGGGAGCGGGAAGTTCTCCTCCTGGTCGCACGCGGCACGTCGAATCGACTGATCGCCAAAGAGCTGTTCGTTAGCGAGGCAACCGTGAAAACCCACCTGACGCACATCTTCACCAAGCTCGGGGTGTCCGATCGGGCCGCTGCCGTAGCCGCCGCCTATGAGCGAGGGATCCTCGGCTGAGCCCGTCGAGAATGCTGGCACAGCTAGATCACGAGGGACTTTCCCCGACCCCAATGTGATTGCCGTCAGGATCGTCGTAGACGGTCTTCAGCACCCCGTTGCCATAGCTCTCCTGCGACGCCGCATAGATCCCGTAGCGAGCCGCACGAGCGGTGAAGCCCGGCAGATCCTCGACGAAGAGCGTGACTCGAGAGCGCCCCGCACCTTCTGGATCGAGCTCGGTGTAGATGTGACATAGATCAGACATTGTCCAGACGCGCCCGGTCTCATTCGGCGCGAATGCCGGAGCACCAAAGAACGCCTCGAACCCGCTTTCAGCGACATCGAGGTCGCTCACGGCCAAGCCTGCGAACAATCGCGCGCCGGAGAGTTCGGGTGCCACACTCACCAGACGTCCCCCTCGGCCAGCGGAACGACCCAGGCCCGGCGCTCACAGATCAGACCTTCTCGCATCACGAAGACCTCTGCCATGGCCAACCGCTTCATCGATCCATCCGGTTGGGGCACACGCCCCCGAAGCTCAGCCATGATCGTCTCGTGCTCTTCCACCATCCGCACCACCTCCAGCTCGGGGTCTCCAGCAAACCCCGGGCCCTCGATGGCGGCATCATAGGCAGCCTTTCCTTCCAGTACGAAAGCGCCAAATACCGTCCAACGGATGTCATCGGTCAAGCAGGCCAAGATCTGATCATGATCCGTGCGCCGGAAACCATCGAGATAACGCTCTACGGTCTGCTTGTTAGGACTCGTTTCCATGTGATTCTTCCTCCTCGTCGCAGCGATTATGCTGCCTCGTCGTTACCGGGCTGCCGAAAGGTGTCCGGCACAACTCATGCGCCGTTCAAATCGACATGCATCTCGAAGTTTGGCACCAGGATGCCACGGACTATGTTGATACGGTTCTCACGGTCAACCACGAAGCCGCTCCGCGCGAAGGCAGCTCGTGCGCCACGACTCGCTCGGGTGGTGACACGCGTGCACCCACGCCGTCGCGCTTCAGCCAGCGCCGCCGCGATCAGCTCCTGGGCGACGCCGCGTCCGCCGACTCGGGGAGCGACGAACAGCATGTCCACCTCGGCTTCGTCGGTTAGGTCGCAGAAACCCACGAGCGCGCCCTCCCACTCGGCCACGATCGTCCAGGCACGCGAGCGAGCAGGGGCCCAAGTTGCCACATCCAGTTGTGGAGGACACCATGCGTTGATCTGATCTGATCTGATCTGATCTGATCTGATCTGATCGGGGCGGTAGTGTGCCGACGCGGTCTCTCGGATGGCGCGCACGTAGACCTTGAGGGTGTGCTGTGCATCCGCGCCGCGATATCGTCTGATCTTCAGCGGCAACTGAGCACCGTGAGCGGCTTCGAGACAACTCACCCTACTGCCGAGACACCCTCGTAGGCCGCGAAATCCGGCCTCCCCCGCGTCTCGAAGACCTGGATGGTCAGCCCCTGAGGTGTCGTGCGGCTGCTCATGAGTTCGAAGCCGAGCGGGGCCGCGCCATCGGGGAACAGCCGTCGGCCCTGCCCTACGACCACGGGCGCTACGACCAACCGCAGCTCGTCGACGAGGCCGGCCGAGAATAGGCTCTGGGCCAGCGACGAGCTACCGTGCACCCGCAGGTCGCGGCCTGGTTGGGCTTTGAGGCCAGCGATCTGCGCCTCGACATCCCCGGTCAAGATGGTGGTGGGATTCCACTCGCCGTCAGCAAGGGTCTGCGTAGCGACATACTTCGGCAGATTGTTCATCCGCACTGCGAAGGGGTCCGCGGGATCAGTGATCTGGGGCCAGTCACGGGCAAACGCCTCGTAGGTGCGTCGGCCGAGCAGGAGCGCATCGGCATGCTCCAACCAGTCGGAAGCCTGATCCACGAATGTTGCGTCCATGTGCGGTACCAGCCACCCGCCTCGTGTGAATCCTCCGCTGGGATCCTCCTGCGGCGAGCCTGGGCCTTGCGAGACCCCGTCTAGACTCACGAACTGCATAACGGTCAACTTCATTGTGGAACTCCTTCTGGATGAGAGCCGTGCCGTACACCATGCCGCGATCGCCGCAGCGACACAACGGACGTCGCTCCTAGACTTTGAGGCAAGCGACGCACCGGAACATCCGCCATCAAGGTCGATCAGCATCACCCAATCGGGCGATAGTGACGCACTGCTGGGACTGCCGCACGGGACTGCTGCACGGATAGGTGACATCTGATCTGGCTTGCCCGCTGGGCGGCCAGGAAGGATGTGCACCGTGCCCGCTCCCTATCCCCAGGAGTTCCGCGACGATGTCGTGCGAGTGGCCCGGTCCCGCGAGGACGGCGTCACGATCGCGCAGATCGCCAAGGACTTCGGCGTCCACGAGATGACGCTGCAGAAATGGCTGCGCCAAGCCGACATCGAGGACGGCAACCGGCCCGGCAAGACCCGCGAGGAGTCGGCCGAGCTGCGTGATGCCCGTAAGCGGATCCGGCTGCTGGAGCAGGAGAACGAGGTCCTCCGCCACGCAGCGGCCTAGCTGTCCCAGGCGAACCTGCCGTCAAAAGGCTCTACCCGCTCGTGAGCGAGCTCGCCGCCGACAAGATCCGTGTCGCGGTGTCCCTGCGGGTGCTGAAGCTCTCCCGCCAGCCCTACTACCGCTGGCGGAAACAACAGGTCACCGAGACCGAGCTGATCGAGGCCTACCGTGCGAACGCGCTGTTCGACGCGCACCGCGACGACCCCGAGTTCGGGCACAGATTCCTCGCCGGTGAAGCGGCCGAGCGTGGCGAGGTCGTCTGTGAGCGGACCGCGTGGAGGACCTGCCGGGACAATCAGTGGTACTCCGCCTTCGGGAAAAGCGGGGGAAGAATGGCAAGAGGCCGGGCCCGCCCGTGCACGATGACCTCGTCAAGCGGGACTTCACCGCCGATGACGTCAACGAGCTGTGGCTGACCGACATTCTCCCGCAAGCGGGAGGTGCCCCCTCCGAGCACCCCACCGATGAGGGCAAGCTCTACCTCTGCGCGATCAAAGACGCGTTCTTCGGGCGGATCGTCGGCTACTCGATGGACTCGCGGATGAAAGCCCGCCTCGCAGTGAACGCCCTGGACAGCGCCGCATCGCGACGGGGTGACACAGTGGAATGCATCGTGCATTCCGACCGCGGGTCGCAGTTTCGGGCGCGGAAGTTCGTGCGCGCTCTCAACTGTCATCACCTCATCGGATCGATGGGCCAAGTCGGTGCCGCCGGGGACAACGCGGCCATGGAATCGTTCTTTGCTCTACTGCAGAAGAACGTGCTGAACCGGCGTCGCTGGCGGACCCGCGAGGAGCTCCGGATCGCGATCATCAGCTGGATCGAACGCACCTATCACCGACGCCGCCGGCAGGCCCGCCTGGGCCGATTGACCCCCATCGAATACGAGACCATCATGAACCCGACCGTCACCCTGGCGGCATAACACCGCAACTGTCACCTATCCGTGCAGCAGTCCCTTCCAGCGATGATCAGGCACCAGCAGAGCGGTGAGGACGGAGCCGTTCTTGCGGGTGCGACTCGTCTCCCCCCTCGACGACCGAGTCGTCCTCCGGGAAGCCCCCGCTCTCCGAACCCCCGCCGGGAGAGGGGGGGTGTTCTGCGTGGTGGAGCTATGATCGCGTCATGGATCCCGCACTCGTAGGGGCACTGACGATGTTGCTTGTCTGGGCGATCGTAGTGCTCGGTGCTGTGCTGCTACTGATCGAGGCGTACTGGCTCGCCCGAGGGGCCGCCGCTGGACGATTCCAGCACGTGATCTCGTGCGTCCACCCAAAGGGCAACGACCTGGACCCTGTCGGCTTGCAGTGAGGTCTCCCGGCCGCCCCCGGATCTCCAGTCTTCCGGCTCGTTTTCATTCCGATCGGTCGGCTCCTTTGAGCCCACCGCCCACCTGGGGCTAGGTTGTGACTCAGTACACGCAGTCGACAGGATGATCAGTGTGCACTCGCTGTCATCGAAGCTCCCGTAGACGTCACGCTTCTCGTGCCCTCGCGGCACCTGAGCGAGGCTCACGCGATCGGAGGATTGTTGATGAATACCCCTGACCGCTCTCCCACTGTGAATGATCTCGGCCGTACTCCAGTACAGATCGCGGCTCTGGTGTACGGTGTCGTGTTTTTCCTCGTCGGGATAGCCGGGTTTATCCCCGGCCTGACCACCGACGTCGGCTCGATGCAGTTTGCGGGGCATCATTCTGAAGCGATGCTACTGGGCATTTTCCAGGTCTCGATCCTGCACAACGTCGTGCACCTGCTGTACGGCGTAGCAGGGGTCGCCCTAGCCAGCCGCGCATCACTCGCCCGCCTCTATTTGCTGATCGGCGGCATCGTCTACCTGGTGCTGTGGATCTACGGCCTCGTCATCGGCGAGGAGTCGATGGCCAACTTCGTGCCGCTGAACACCGCCGATAACTGGCTCCATTTCGTCCTCGGCGTCACCATGATCGCGCTGTCGTTCCTCCCTCGCCGTCGACCAGGCCGCGCCGTCACCGCGACCCAGCACGACGGGTAATCGAGAGGGTTTCGACGCCTGAGCCCACCGACCCGCTCTGCGTCTCTATGGCACCGCGGAACGGCTCAACCTGGTCGAGTAGGCCACCGGGCCGCGACAGGCGCGTTGAACAAGCAATATGGCCCGCCCGTCTGACACCGCACCACCACACTGAATGGAGAACATCATGCTGAAAATGCTGAGCGACCTCGGGCTGAGGTCGGATCATATGTACACCGCTGGTTTTGCGTCGATCGGCCTGACGGTCGCCCAGTGGACAATGTCCGCCATGAAGTCCAGTGACTCGCGCGCTCAGGCCGACCGCTGGGGGCTATTCGTCGGTCAATGGGCGCCAACATTCTTCGTGCTGGGCGTCGCTATGAAGCTCGAGGAGCAGCGCTCACTGCCCGCCCTTGGGAAGAAGGGCTAGCAGCTACCGCGCGTCGTAGCAGTGGAAGGTGGGGGCGAAACGAATTGCCCCCACCTTCCGCTCGTCCCGCAGCAACCCAAGACCACGCCACAAAGCAGTCCGACATGGCACCCCGCGGCACCCTGCTGATGCCCGGGAGTTGCTATGTCCGATAACAACGGATCCATCCTCTGATCCCAACCCGTTCAGGCACCGACGCAGATCCCAGCGCGTCGGCATTCAAACCCGTTCACCAGCAATTAATTTGCAATCGGCCCCGGCTCACTGAGGCAACGTCGTGTCGAGCTTGGAGTGCACCGAACGGGCATCGGGCCCTCGACCGTGAGCTGATACTGGTTCACCAGCCCGTGCACGATCCGCACGGCGGCCTGATGCGCGGAGAAGACAGCGAGGTCGCTCATGGGGGCCAGCATGCCGCGAGGGCCAGACAACCATGAGTGCCCATCGCGGTCGTACCCCAGGGGGTGCAGTGCCCATTCCGTGCCCACCACGCCTGTGCAGTCCCGACTGCAGTCGGGAAGTGTGAGGTCAGAGACGAAAGGCTGCGTGCGCGAGAAGGGACTCGAACCCTCACGCCCTCAGGCACTGGAACCTAAATCCAGCGCGTCTACCAGTTCCGCCACTCGCGCGCCCGCCCAGCTTATCGGCCACCGGGGGATGCTCCGGTAGGCTCGGGGAGCTGGTGGCGCGATGCACTCGGCCCGTCCCCGGAGGGTGCGGCCGCTCGCCCCTCGTCATCTCGAATCCTCACCACGAATCATCACAGGAGTTGCTCATGAGCGCCCTCGCAGGCAAGACCGCCGTCGTCACCGGATCCTCCCGCGGAGTCGGCGCCGCCACCGCGAAGCTGCTCGCCGAGCAGGGCGCCAACGTGGTCATCAACTACCGCCAGAAGGCACCCCGCGCCAACAAGGTCGTCGGCGAGATCGAGCAGGCCGGCGGCTCGGCAATCGCCGTCGGCGCCGACCTCACCGAGACCGAGGGCGTGCGCGCCCTCATGCAGGCCGCGGTCGACACCTACGGCAGCCTGGACCTGCTGGTCCTGAACGCCTCCGGCGGCATGGAGGCCGACCTCGGCGAGGATTACGCGATGCGCCTGAACCGCGACGCCCAGAACGACGCACTCAGCGCCGGCCTCGAGCACCTCTCGACCGGCGGCCGGGTGGTCTTCGTGACCAGCCACCAGGCGCACTTCATCGACGACGTCGAGACCATGCCGGAGTACGAGCAGGTCGCGCGTTCCAAGCGCGCCGGCGAGACCGCGCTGACCGCACGGATCGACGAGATGTCCGCCCGGGGCGTCTCCTTCGTCGTCGTCTCCGGCGACATGATCGAGGGCACCGTCACCGCGACCCTGCTGAACCGTGCCCGCCCGGGCGCCCTGGAGCAGCGCCGCGAGGCCGCCGGCAAGCTGTACTCGGTCGAGGAGTTCGCCGCCGAGGTCGCGCGCATGGCCACGGCGGACGTTCCGACGGGGCACATCGAGCTCGTCGGTGGGGCAGAGGACTTCCTCGCCCGCACCCGCGGCTGACCCGCGCCCTCGGCTGACCAGTCACGCGGCGGAGGATTCCGAGCGGCACGCCTGCTCGCGATACGATCGGCGCAATCAAGCCCTGACGACCCCCCGGAGGCAGTGGTGGCCAAGAAGAAGAGCCTGGACGACATGCGCGACGAGGCCTATCGCCGGCAGGACAACCTCGCGTCGGACATCGATGAGCTGGTCGACCGTGTGAACCCCAAGAACGCGGTCACCCGCTGGAAGAACGAGCTCGTCGGTTCGATGAAGGGTTTTTCCGCCGCCGGTGACGAGAAGACCCCCGTGACGCTCCCGGTAGCGATCGCGGGCGGCGTCATCGGCGTGGTCCTCATCGGTGCAGGCGTCACGGCGGCGATCGTCCTGTCCGGCGGCGACGGGAAGGCGCCCGAGGCGGCGCAGAAGAAGGCCGGCACAGCGGCCACGAAGAAGACAGCGGCGGCCAGGCGTGACGTCGCCGGTGCCAAGAAGGCCGTGACGAAGAAGGCTGCTCGCACCACGGGGAAGGCCAAGGCGACGACGGCCGCCACGGTCGCACCCGTCAGGACGAAGGCAGACCGCGCTGCGCGGAAGACGCGTGCCGCCGCGAAGCACGGCGCGAAGCAGGCCCGCAGAGCGCGTCGCTGAACCGGCCCGACCACCGGGCCCGACCCGCTGATATCCGGCACTCGGCGCCGGCCGCCCCGCGCGGCCGGCGCCGATGAGTCTCTGCAGCCTCGACGGCTGCCTCTACAGCGCACCGTCGACGTACAGCCAGCTGCCGTCCTCCCGGACGAAACGGGAGACCTCGTGCTGCTCCTGGCGGCCCTGTGGCGTGCGCGCGATGGCGGTGAACTCCACGGTCCCCTCGCGGTCGAACGGGCCGCCCCCGGTCGTCTCACCGAGCTCCAGCCGCAGCCATCGCACGTCGGCCGCGACGGACTCCGCGAGGTCGCCGCGGTCGGGGCGCCGGGTGGGATGCCAGGTACGCAGCAGATGGTCCACGTGCCGTATCGCGAAGGCCGTGTACCGCGAGCGCATCAGCGCCACCGCCGTGGCTGCTCGCCGCCGCTCGCTCAGCACGGGCCCGCAGCACGCACCGAAGGTGTCACCGGTGCCGCACGGGCAGCGCGAATCGTCGGCCGGGGGAGTGGACGGAGCGCTCATCCCACGAGTATCGCCGAGACCGCCATGCGCCGATCCCAGCGAGTGCCGGTGGCAGTGCGTGCCTGTGTCCGGTGTGACCCGGCCGAGCTGCACCGGTGCCCGCAGATCGCGGGATCGCGGATGGCAGGATCGGAGCATGCCCGAACGTCACTCCGCACCAGGCGAGCACCACCACGTCGACCTCCCCTCCGGGTACCGCCTCCTGAACGAGCCGCCCACGAGCGATGAGTACGTGCGCCTGCGGCAGATCGTCGGGCTGAGCCCACGCACCCATGCACAGGCCGCCGGTGCGCTGAGGGCCAGCTGGGCCTGGACCACCGTGCGCACCGACGACGACGCCCTCGCCGCGATGGGCAGGGTGCTGAGCGATGGCACCTGGTACTTCCACCTCGCCGACATCGCCACGGACCCCGACCATCAGCGTCAGGGCCTCGGCCGCGCCGTGATGGAGGAGCTCATCGCCCGGATCGATGCCGCCGCGCCGCCGAATCCGTACATCACCCTGCTCGCCGATCCGCCCGGGCAGAAGCTCTACCGCTCCCTGGGCTTCGTGGACTCCGCGCCGAGCCTGGGGATGCGCCTGCCGCGCTGACCCCGGTGCCGTGCCGGCCGCGCGGAGCATCCCGACCGGTACGACCGCTCGCTGCTTCCGCCTAGGCTCGGATCATGCAGAGCTTCCATGTCGACGAGGACGACCAGCGCTCGCCGCTGGAGAAGATGAGGGCCGGGGACTGGTACCTCGCCGATGATCCTGCGATCCAGACGGCCTATCGCCGGGCACTGGCCCTCTCGGCGCGCTTCAACCGCGACTACGCCGAGGACCCCGACACAGCCCAGGAGATCCTCGGTGATCTTCTCGGCACGTTCGGCAGGGGCGCGCATGTGCGAGCCCCGCTGTACCTCGACTACGGGAGCAACCTGCATATCGGTGCGGGCACCTTCGTCAACTATCACCTGACGGCACTGGACGTGGTCGAGATACGCATCGGTGACAACTGTCAGCTCGGGCCCAACATCCAACTGCTCACTCCCGTCCACCCGCTCGAACCCGAGCCGCGTCGCCAGGGATGGGAGGCGGCCGAGCCGATCACCGTCGGCGACAACGTCTGGATCGGCGGAGGCGCGACCATCCTGCCGGGAGTCAGCATCGGCGCGGACTCCGTGATCGGGGCGGGAGCGGTCGTCACCAGGGACGTCCCTGCCCGCAGCGTCGCCGTCGGCAGCCCGGCGCGGGTCGTGCGGACGCTCTGACCGGCTCCGGCCACGACGGCGGAGGCGTCCGATATCGAGGCTCCGATCGGGCCGCGTCAGCGGCGGGACCAGCCCGGGGTCGAGGGGCCGATCGTCGGCCACCATCCGGTCTCCGACATGAAGCGCACCGAGGAGACGCGCAGCGAACGCCGCTGCGTGTCCAGCCGGGTGCCGACGATCGCCTGGGTGATCTCCGGGTAGAACTTCGCGGGCTGATCGACACCGGCCTCCATGGCCAGGTCCTTCGCCCAGCGCCGACGGGGGATCGGCTCCCCGCCGACGTTGTAGAAGCCGCTGTCCGCGCGCAGGGCCGCCACGAAGGCGCGGCCGGCGTCGGTGTGGTGCAGCAGCGTCACGTATCCATCGGGCCGGCCCAGCAGGATCGGGTCCCCCGAGCGGGTGGCCTTCAGCGCGTAGGTGGTGTGCGGGTCACGGCCGAACAGCTGGCCCAGGCGCAGCACCACGCTGCTGCGACCGGAGGTCGCGAAGTCCACCGCGGCCCGCATCTCCTTCACCCGCGGGCGGAACGCCTGGTTGTGGACGCTGAGCGGCTGATCCTCGGTGATCCAGTCCGACCCGTTGTCCGGGTACAGGAAGATGGTGGACTCCTGGATCAGCTTGCGCACGCCGGCCTCGGCGGCCGCCTTGGCGATCGCGACGGACGCCTCGAGGTGGAGCTTGTCGTCTTCCCGCCAGGCCAGGGGGCGCAGCCCGGCCATGCCGACGGGCACGTGGGCGAGGGTGTTGATGACGACGTCGTGACCGCGGAAGGCACGGGCGAGGTCGGAGGCGTCGAACACGTCGGCGACGACGGCCGCGCCGCCTCGTCCCTCGACGATCGGTACGCCGGAATCGCGGCGGGTGATCCCGGTGACCTCGTGTCCGGCGGCGACCAGAGCCTCCACCGCCTCCTGCCCGAGCACACCCGTGGCACCGGTGACCGCGATCCTCACTCCGACCTCCTCCGCCGAGCGTCCACCGGACCCTCGCGCGCCGACATTCCTGGGATGGTCGAGTCTAGGCGATTCCTGGATGCCCGGCCGCTCCGTCTGTCCGAGGCGGAACCAGCCGGTGACCTGTTCGCTCGCTCACAGAGCGCCCGCCCACCTTGGACGTGAGGGGATGAGCGGGTAAAGTCTTCATCTGTTCGCGCCATTAGCTCAGTTGGTTAGAGCAGCTGACTCTTAATCAGCGGGTCCGGGGTTCGAGTCCCTGATGGCGCACCCGCGAGAGAGGCCCCACCGGATCGGTGGGGCCTCTTCGCATCTCTACAGGTCGACCTGGTCCGAGGGCGGCGCCGATCGATCCGCGCCCCGTGCGTCCGATGATGGGCCTGCGCCCGAACGACCGCCGGGTCGGGAAGGTGTTCTTCACGCCACACGGGCGTTAGCGTCGGCCACGAGAGTCCGGCCCCGTCAGCGGGGCCCGGTCGTGCCCGCACACCACCCGACGGAGGGACACCGTGACCGAGACGCAGAGTTCGCAGCAGGACGTCGTCGACGTTCTCACCGCCGACCATCACGCCATGCTGGACCTGCTGCGGCAGATCCAGGGAAACCCCGACCCGCAGGAGCGCCGGGACACCGCCGATACCGTGATCGCCGAGGTCATGCGTCACTCGGTGGCGGAGGAGATGATCGTCTACCCCGCGGTGCAGAAGCACGTCCCCGGCGGCGACGAAGAGGTCGAGCACGACAAGCAGGAGCACGACGAGCTCGTCGACGTGATGAAGCAGCTCGAGGACGTCGACGCCTCCGGCGCCGAGTTCCTCGACCTCATCAAGACCTTCGAGGACAAGCTCGACCACCACGTCCACGACGAGGAGGACGAGCAGTTCCCGAAGCTGCGGGAGAACATCCCCCAGGGGGAGCTCGTGGAGATGGCGGAGAAGGTCGAGAAGGCGAAGCAGGCCGCTCCGACCCGGCCGCACCCGAACGCACCGCACTCGGAGCTGTTCCACAAGTCCGTCGGCCCGGGCGTCGGCATGGTCGATCGCCTGCGCGACAAGCTCACCGGCCGCAACACCGACTGACGACCCCACGGCGCCCGCCTCCGACGCGGCCTGACCGGGCGCGTCGGAGGCGGGCGTGCGTCCGGCGAGCCCTCGCTCCGGTGCGGGCCTCGCGGTGCGTGGACCCGGCTCGTGGATCTACCTCCCGGTCCGTCCCGCCGCTGAGGGACGCAGCAGCGGCCGTGGTGTGCCTACAGTGTCCCGGTGCAGGGCCGGTCGGGGCATGACCGGCCGCATCGGAGGAGATTTCATGCTGAGCACACGGATCACACGATTCCTGGTCCTCATCGGGATGCTGGTCATCGCCGCGACCGGATGCCAGGGCCACTTCCCCGCAGACGCGCAGGGAACGCTCGACCGCGCCACCGGCGGTGAGCTGCGCGTCGGGATCAGCGAGAACCCGCCGTTCACCGAGGTCGGTCCCGAGGGTGAGGTCAGCGGCTCCGAGGTGGAGCTGGTGAGCGAGTACGCCGAGTCCATCGACGCCGAGATCACCTGGGTGCCGGCGGGGGAGAACACCCTTGCCGAGAAGATGAAGGCCGGCCAGCTCGACCTCGTCGTCGGCGGTCTGTCCTCGAAGGCACCCTGGTCCTCGAAGATCGCCCTGACCCGGCCCTATACGACCACCGAGGGTCCCGAGGGCAAGACGGTGAAGATCGTGATGGGTGTACAGCCCGGTGAGAATGCCCTGATGGTCGATCTCGAGCGGTTCCTCGCGAAGGAGGCTGGTGAGCTGTGAGCGAGCATGATGGTGAAGGCGGCGAGGAGGACACCGGTTCGGGCCGCGATGCGATGGGCCAGGAGCAGCGCAAGGCGCTGCAGCGCGCCATCCGCCTGGAATGGATCACGCTGGCGTGGATGTCGGCCACCGTCGCCCTGGTGGCCCTCGTGGCAGGCCAGTCCCAGGCGATGCGGGCGGCCTGGGCCGAGGACATGCTCTCTCTGCTGCCCCCGATCGCCTTCCTGATCGCCACCCGCCGTATTCGCAAGCAGCCCGATCGCCTGCACCCCTACGGATTCCACCGCTCCATCGGGGTCGCCCATCTGGTTGCTGCGCTCGCACTGCTGGTGATGGGCGCGTACCTGTCCATCGACTCGGTCAAGACGCTGGTCACGGTCGAGCGACCCCCGATGGGGCTGACCGTGATCGCCGGTCACGGCATCTGGTCGGGCTGGCTGATGGTGGCCGTCATGGCCGTCACCAGCATCGGACCGGTGGTGCTGGGCCGGATGAAGCTGAAGCTGTCCGAGCCGCTGCACGACAAGGTGCTGTTCGCCGACGCCGACATGAACAAGGCGGACTGGACCACCGCTGTCGCGACGATCGGCGGTGTGCTGGGCGTGGGCCTGGGCCTGTGGTGGGCGGACTCGGTGGGCGCACTGATCGTCTCCGTCTCGATCCTCCGCGACGGCCTGAAGAACCTCCGCTCCTCGATCGGCGGTCTCACCGACACCGAGGCTCGCACCTATGACGACTCCGAGCCGCACCCGCTGACCCTGGAGATCGAGCAGCATGCCGAAGCGGCGCCATGGGTGCGCGAGGCGCGCGCTCGGGTGCGCGACGAGGGCCACGTCTTCCACGCCGAGGTGTTCGTCGTCCCCCATGAGCAGCATGGGGGAGGGGCCGGGAACTGCGCGGAGCTTCGCGATCGGATCCGTGACCTGGACTGGAAGGTCCACGACGTGGTGGTCGCGCCGGTGCCGGAGCTGCCGCCGACCCAGACCTTTCGGTCGACCCTGCGGACGTGAACGCCCCAGGCCTCTACCGTGGAGATCTCCGCACGGATGACATCGAGGCGAGGACACGATCATGAGAGCAGTGACCTGGCAGGGTACCGAGCACGTGAGCGTGGAGGACGTCCCCGACCCCACGATCCAGCAGCCCACCGACGCGGTGATCAGGGTGACCTCCACCGCGATCTGCGGCTCCGATCTCCATCTGTACGACGTGCTCGTCCCGTTCATGAGCCCCGGGGACGTCATCGGCCACGAGCCGATGGGGATCGTCGAGGAGGTCGGCCAGGACGTCACTCACGTCCGGCCCGGTGATCGCGTCGTGGTCCCCTTCAACATCGCCTGCGGCCACTGCGGCATGTGCTCGAGCGGGCTGCAGTCCCAGTGCGAGACCACCCAGGTCACGGAGTACGGCTCCGGGGCGGCCCTGTTCGGCTACTCGAAGCTGTACGGACAGGTCCCCGGCGGCCAGGCCGAATACCTCCGCGTTCCGCACGCCGACTACGGGCTGGTCAAGGTCGGTGCGGAGCTGCCCGACGAGAACTACCTCTTCCTCAGCGACATCCTTCCCACGGCCTGGCAGGGCGTGAAGTACGCCGACGTGCCAGACGGCGGGACCCTGGCCGTGATGGGGCTGGGTCCCGTCGGCCAGCTGGGCGCGCGGATCGGGCGCCATCTCGGTGCTCGTGTGATCGGCGTCGATCCCGTTCCTGAGCGTCGCGCCATGGCCGAGCGTCACGGCATCGAGGTGTTCGACCTCGGCGAGGACACCGTCGACGAGATCCGGGAGCAGACCGGTGGCCGCGGACCCGACGCCGTGCTGGACGCGGTCGGGATGGAAGCCGAGGGGAGCCCGTTCGCGGGCCTGGCCCACTCGCTCGTCGCGAAGCTGCCCAAGGCGATCTCCGGGCCGATGATGGAGCGCGCCGGCGTCGACCGCCTCGCCGCCCTGCACACCTCGATCGACCTCGTCCGCCGGGGCGGGACCGTGTCGCTGTCCGGCGTCTACGGCGGCACCGCCAGCCCGATGCCGCTGCTGACCATGTTCGACAAACAGGTCCAGATGCGCATGGGCCAGTGCAACGTGCGCTCGTGGACCGATGACCTGCTGCCGCTGGTCGAGGACCCCGCCGATCCGCTCGGCGTCGGGGACCTGGTGACCCATCGCCTGCCGCTCGAGGAAGCACCCGTCGGCTACGACCTCTTCCAGAAGAAGCACGACGGGTGCATCAAAGTCGTCCTCGACCCCTCCGGCGCCGCACCGTCCAGCTGATTCGCGACCGGCGGCCGGGCCCGAGCCGGCGGCCACCTGCGGTCCGGCACGTGGTCCCACAGCAGCGTCCCGCGACCGCCCATCGGGCCTCCCAGACCGGCGGCCACGCACACCGTGGCCGTCACGCACAGATGAACCGCACCGAGGAGAGGATCCATATGGCCTCGAACGACCAGCTCGCACTCGTCAATCCCGTCGACCGCTTCCCCGACGTCTCGCCGCCGAAGCAGGACCAGCCCGAACCCGGTCTCGACGCCGAACTGATCCCCGGCACCGACCGCGGTGAGGACACCTACCGCGGCACCGGCCGTCTCGAGGGTCGCAAGGCACTGATCACCGGCGCCGACTCCGGCATCGGCTCCGCCGTCGCCATCGCCTTCGCCCGCGAGGGCGCGGACGTGGCCATGAACTACCTTCCGGCCGAGCAGAAGGATGCCGAGCACGTCGCCGGCGTCATCGAGCAGACCGGTCGCAAGGCGGTGCTGCTGCCCGGTGATCTCTCCGACGCGGCGTTCTGCGCCCAGCTGGTCGAGGACGCCGTGCGCGAGCTCGGAGGCCTGGACGCCCTGGTCAACAATGCCGGGCGCCAGATCGCCATCGAGAGCCTCGAGGATCTCGAGGACGAGCAGTGGGTCAGCACCTACGAGGTCAACATCCACGCGATGTACCGCATCACCAAGGCTGCTCTGAAGCACCTCCCCGCCGGGGGCACGATCGTCAACAGCACCTCCATCCAGGCGTACCAGCCCTCGGAGACGCTGATCGACTACGCCTCGACCAAGGCCGCGATCAACAACTTCACCAAGGGCCTGGCCCAGCAGCTCGCCCCGCGCGGCATCCGCGTCAACGGTGTGGCGCCCGGGCCGATCTGGACGCCGCTGCAGGTCTCCGACGGGCAGCCCAAGGAGGCCCTGCCCGAGTTCGGCAAGAGCACGCCGCTGGGCCGCGCCGGTCAGCCCACCGAGCTGGCCCCGGCCTACGTCTTCCTCACCTCCCCGGAGTCCAGCTACGTGCTGGGGGAGACGCTGAACGTCAACGGCGGAATGCCCTCGCCGTGAGGCGCTGCGGATTTGTGGAATGTCGATGAGACCGCCCGAGAACGGCGCGCCCCGGGGGAGTCGGAGAACGCCGGGGCCACCCGATGGCTTTCGCGAACAAGCAGGCACTGACCACTCGGCAAGGCCTGTGACCTCGATTCGCGGGGCGGGGCTTGTCCGTTCCCGGCGGCGGTGTTAAGCCTGTATCAGCCGGGTTTACCGGTGACACGTCGCTGGAGGTGAATCGCCTGGTGCGCCCTCCGGCCGATCTGAAGGAGGAATGCATGCCTGCTGGACAGACTGGTTTCGACGACGTCACGTTCGACCTGATCTCCGTGCAGTACCACGCACTCAAGGCCGGCCATGATTACGGCCAGTACGTGCGCGATGCGCGAAATGCGGAGCAGGAGGAGATCGCAGCCTTCTTCGAGAAGGTCATGGAACAGGACGCCGAGCGTGCGAAGGAATGCCATCGGTTCCTCCGCGAGCTCGGCGGGACCGACAACACGAGCCCCAACTGAGGGGCAGCCCGAGACTCAGCGGGGAACGCTCATCGGCTTCCGCGATGACGTGACCCCCGGACCGGGCCCGCCCGATCCTCACCACGAAGGCCCTGCCGGCATCCCGGCGGGGCCTTCGCCGTGCCGGCACCGCGATGCAGAGCGCACGCGCAGCGGCAGCTGGGGCCACCTGAGCGCTCGCTCAGCGAGACGCCGGGAGCGAGTCCCCGGCCCGACCCGCGAAGCCGCGCAGGCGCAGGCTGTTGATGACCACGAAGACGCTGGAGAACGCCATCGCCGCCCCCGCCAGCATCGGGTTCAGCAGCCCCAGCGCGGCCAGTGGGATGGCCGCCACGTTGTACGCGAAGGCCCAGAACAGATTGCCCTTGATGACGGCGAGGGTGCGCCGGGAGAGGCGGATGGCGTCGGCCGCGCTGCGGAGATCTCCGCGCACCAGCGTGAGGTCGGCCGCCTCGATCGCGACGTCGGTGCCGGTGCCCATCGCCAGGCCCAGGTCGGCCTGGGCGAGCGCGGCGGCGTCGTTGACGCCGTCACCGACCATCGCCACGACCTTGCCGTCGTTCTGGAGGCGGGAGACCACGTCGATCTTGTCCTGAGGCAGCACCTCGGCGATCACCTCGTCGATGCCGACCTCCGCGGCGATCTGCTGCGCGGCGGCGCGGTTGTCCCCAGTCAGCAGGATCGGTGTCAGTCCCAGCGCGCGGAGCGAGCGGATCGCCTCCGCACTGGTGGGCTTGACAGTGTCGGCGACGACGAGGACTCCCTGCGCCTGTCCCTCCCAGCCGACGATCACGGCGGTGCGGCCCTGACGCTCGGCGTCGGCCTTCGCGGTGGTGAGGGCAGGATCCAGGAGCCCGGCATCCAGCCCGTGCGAGCTCTCGCCCGGGACCGGCTCGGCGAACAGGCCCTCGCGACCGACGAGCACGGTCTTCTCCTCGACGGTGCCGCGCACGCCGCGGCCTTCGAGGTTCTCGAACTCGGCCGGCGTGGGCAGCGTGCCGATCTCCTCGGCGGCGCCGCGCGCGATCGCCCGGGCGATGGGATGCTCGGAGGCGTCCTCGACGGCACCCGCCAGGCGCAGCAGCTCCGCGCGGTCCACGCCGGCGGCGGGGACGACGTCGAGGAGCGTCATGGTGCCCGTGGTGACGGTGCCGGTCTTGTCCAGCACCACGGTGTCGACCCGGCGCGTGGACTCGAGGATCTCAGGGCCCTTGATGAGGATGCCCAGCTGGGCGCCGCGGCCGGTCCCCACCAGCAGCGCGGTCGGGGTGGCCAGGCCCAGCGCGCACGGGCAGGCGATGATCAGGACCGCCACGGCGGCGGTGAAGGCGGCCTCGACGGGGAACCCCGCGACGAGCCAGCCGATCAGCACCAGGACGGCGAGCGTGAGGACGACGGGGACGAAGACCGCCGAGACCCTGTCCGCCAGTCGCTGGACCTCGGCCTTGCCGGACTGCGCCTCCTCGACCATCGCGGCCATCCGCGCCAGCTGGGTGTCGGAGCCGACCCGCGAGGCCCGCACCAGCAGACGGCCGCCGGCGTTGACGGTGGCTCCGGTGACGTCGTCACCCTCGCCCACCTCGACGGGGACCGCTTCGCCGGTCAGCATCGAGACGTCGACCGCGGAGCGCCCGGAGACCACCGTGCCGTCGGTCGCGATCTTCTCGCCGGGACGGACCACGAACTCATCGCCCACGGCCAGCTCGGAGACCGGGATGCGGCTCTCCTCGCCGCCTCGCAGCACGGCCACGTCCTTGGCGCCCATGTCCAGCAGGGCCCGCAGTGCGGCACCGGCCTGTCGTTTGGACCGCTTCTCGAGGTAACGGCCCAGGAGGATGAACATCGTGACCCCGGCGGCCACCTCGAGGTAGATGTTCGCCGCCCCGTCGGACGGCGCGATGCTCAGCTCGAAGCTGTGCCTCATGCCGGGCATGCCTGCCGAGCCCAGGAACAACGCATACAGCGACCACAGGAACGCCGCGGCGGTGCCGACCGAGATCAGCGTGTCCATGGTCGCCGCGCCGTGGCGGAGGTTGACCCAGGCGGCACGGTGGAACGGCCAGCCGGCCCAGACGATGACGGGGGCGGCCAGGGCGAGCGAGGCCCACTGCCAGTAGGTGAACTGCAGCGCCGGGATCATCGCCAGGAGGATGACCGGCACCGAGAGCACCACCGATCCGATCAGCCGCTGTCGCAGCGAAGCGAGTTCCGGATCCTGCTGCTTCTCGCCGTGCGGGTCCTCGTCGGCGGCCGCGGGCTGCGGAAGCGTCGCGGTGTACCCGGTCCGCTCCACTTCGGCCACCAGATCCTCGGGGGAGTAGCCCTCGGGCATCGTGACTCGCGCCTTCTCGGTCGCATAGTTCACCGAGGCGGTCACACCGTCGAGCTTGTTGAGCTTGCGCTCGATCCGGTTGGCGCACGAGGCGCACGTCATCCCGCCGATCTCGAGCTCGATATCGGCGCCGAGGGGCAGCTGGGACGGTGACGTGGGCATGGGGTCCTCTCTCGGGAGGCGGGTTCGAATACGGGAGGTGTGGTCGACTCGGGCGTCCGGTCGTGCCGGGTGACCGGTCGGTTCGCCAGGCTTCGGCTCTCAGGCCCGGGTCGCGGAGTAGCCGGCTTCCTCGACCGCAGCGAGGACGTCGCCGTCCTCGACGGGCTGATCCGAGGTGACGACCAGGTCGCCGGTCTCGTGGCTGACCTCGATGTGCTGGACCCCGGGAATCTCGCCGACCTCCTCACGCACCGACATCTCGCAATGTCCGCACGTCATTCCGGTGACCTGGAATCGGCTCGCGGTCGCGCTCATGAGGCTCTCCTTCGTGTTCTCGGGCGCCGACGGGGTCTCCGGCCGGCGGTCGTCTCTCCACGATTTATACCCCTGGGGGGTATGAAAGGTCAAGCGTGACGAGATTGATCGCGCGGAGCGTGGCGCCAGCTCCTGCCGGGTGCGAGACCTTTCGGGGCCGTTGCCTACGATACCCCTGGGGGGTACGGTGGCGTCGTCGCGGCCGGCGGTCCGACGCCGTCACGCCTTTCGACGCCGTGCCGCCGCCCAGCACGACCCACCGCCCTGCAGGTCCGCGTCGATCAGGAAGGACATGACGATGAGCAGCGTCCCGACTCCCGATGGCGATGCCCGGGCAGATCTGCGCGAGCACGACAGCCACGGGTCCCACGGAGGCAGCGGAGCCCATCACGGGTCCGGCGGCCACGACGAGCACAAGAGCCAGGAGAGCCGCGGGAGCCGCGAGCACCACGGGGATCACCAGGATCACGGGAACCACGGAGGCCACGGGAATGAGGAGGGCCACGGCGGGCACGGCGGGCATGAGGACCACGTCGCGATGTTCCGTCGGCTGTTCCTGATCAGCCTGGTCCTCTCCCTCCCGACAGTCCTGCTCAGCCGCACGTTCGCCGACCTCATCGGCTACACCCTGCCGGCCCTCCCGGGCCTGGCCGCGGTGCCGCCCGTGCTGGGCACGATCATCTTTCTCTGGGGCGGCAGGCCGTTCCTGACCGGAGCGGTCTCGGAGCTCCGCTCCCGCACCCCCGGGATGATGCTCCTGATCGGCATGGCGATCACCGTCGCCTTCGTCGCCTCGCTCGGGGCCAGCCTCGGCCTGCTCTCCTCCGAACTGGACTTCTGGTGGGAGCTGGCCTTCCTCGTCGTGATCATGCTGCTGGGCCACTGGCTGGAGATGCGCTCCCTCGCCCAGACCTCCTCGGCCCTGGACTCCCTGGCCGCCCTCCTGCCCGACGAGGCGGAGAAGCTGGTCGGAGACGATGATGTGGTCAGGGTCGCCCCCTCGGAGCTCCAGCGCGGAGACCACGTCCGGGTCCGTCCGGGCGGGCGCATACCGGCCGACGGCACCGTCGTGGACGGCGAGGCCGATGTCGACGAATCGATGATCACCGGCGAATCCCAGCCCGTCCACCGCGAGGCCGACGCGACGGTGGTCGCCGGCACCGTCGCGACCGACAGCGCCCTGACGGTGCGCATCGACGCCGTCGGTGACGACACCGCGCTGGCCGGCATCCAGAAACTGGTCGCGGACGCACAGTCCTCGAGTACGCGAGCACAGCTGCTGGCCGACAGGGCCGCCGCCCTGCTGTTCTGGTTCGCGCTCGGCGCCGCGCTCCTCACCGCGATCGTGTGGACGCTCGCCGGCAGCCCGGACCTCGCGCTCACCCGGACGATCACCGTGCTGATCATCGCCTGCCCCCACGCCCTCGGCCTGGCGATCCCCCTGGTCGTCTCGATCGCCACCGAGCGCGCCGCCCGCGCCGGGGTGCTGATCAAGGACCGTGCGGCCCTGGAGCGGATGCGCACGGTCGACACGGTCCTGTTCGACAAGACCGGTACCCTGACCAGGGGTGAACCCGCCCTGGCCGACCTCGAGGCGATCGACGGGGACGACGGCGAGCTCCTCGCACTGGCAGCGGCGGCCGAGTCCGAGAGCGAGCATCCGCTGGCGCGCGCAATCATCGCCGCCGCCCGGGAGCGGGAGCTCGAGGTGCCCCGCGCCGAGGATTTCCGCGCCTCCACCGGGGTCGGCGTCACCGCCGACATCCGCGGACGAGCGGTGGCCGTCGGCGGCCCGAAGCTGCTCGAGGAGAACCGGCTCGAACCGATGCCACAGGCCGACCAGTGGTCGGATCGCGGCGACACCGTGCTGCACGTGGTCCTCGACGGTCAGGTCGCCGGCGCCCTCGGCCTCCGCGACCAGGTGCGCGAGGAATCGCGAGAGGCGATCTCAGCCCTGCACGACCGCGAGGTCCGGGTCGCGATGATCACCGGCGACGCACGTCCGGTGGCGGAGGCGGTCGCCGGCGAGCTCGGCATCGACGAGGTCTTCGCCGAGGTCCGTCCGGAGCACAAGAGCGAGAAGGTCGAGGAGCTGCAGCGGCAGGGCCGGACGGTCGCCATGGTCGGAGACGGTGTCAACGATGCGCCGGCACTCGCCCAGGCGGACGTCGGGATCGCGATCGGCGCCGGGACGGATGTCGCGATCTCCTCGGCCGGCGTGGTCCTGGCCTCCGACGACCCTCGCGCAGTGCTCTCGGTCCTGCGTCTGTCCACGGCGGTCTACCGCAAGATGACGCAGAACCTCTGGTGGGCCGCCGGCTACAACATCATCGCGGTGCCGCTGGCCGCGGGCGTGCTCGCCCCGATCGGGTTCATGCTGCCGATGGCCGTCGGCGCTCTGCTGATGTCGGCCTCGACCATCGTGGTCGCCGCCAACGCGCAGCTGCTGCGCCGCCTGGATCTCGACCCACAGGCAGTCGTCGCGGGGGAGACGAAGAGCTGAACGGCGCGACCCGCAGCGGCGAGGAGCGTCAGGACCCCTGGGGCCAGGTGTCGCGGACGTCCGCTCCGCCTTCGACGACCTTCTCCGGGGTGTCGGTCAGATCCGTCCAGGAATCCTGGGGACGGTAGCCCAGCTCGAGGGTCGTGTTGGTCAGCGACCAGCGCCGGTTGGGATTGTCGGAGATCGCGTAGTACAGCCCGAACCGCACCTCGGCCTCGATGGCGCGTCGCACCACGCGGGCGCAGTCGGAAGGGCTCAGCCACATGGCGCGCAGGACGTCCTCGTCGGCCTCGAGCGGATCCTCCGAGACCCAGCCGATGCGCAGTGCGATGAAGTCCAGGCCGTGCTCGTCGTAGTAGAAGCGGCCCAGGGCCTCCCCGAAGATCTTGGACACGCCGTACAGGGAATCGCCGCGCTGGATCTGATGGGGGTAGACCGGCCACTCCTCGTGGCGGTCGTACATGCCCATCGCGTGGTTGGAGGAGGCGAAGACGATGCGGCGCACCCCGGCCTCACGAGCGGCTTCCAGGACGTTGCGCAGCCCGATGAGGTTCGCCTCCAGCACCAGATCCCAGCTGGACTCGGGGGAGGCGGCGCCGGCCAGATGCACCACGGTGTCCACGCCGTCCATCATCGCCACCAGCTTGTCGTACTCGGCGAGGTCGGCGACCTGCAGCTCGGTGCCCGGCGGGGCCTTCTCGGCGCTGCGGCCCTGCAGCACCAGGTCGTAGTCCTGCTTCAGGTCCTCCGCCAGGTGGGAGCCGACGCCCCCGGTCGCTCCGGTGATCAGTACGCGCTTCGTCGAGTCACTCATGCGGCCATTATGGGTCGCGGGGCGCCGGCACGGAACCGCGCCGACCGTGCGGATCGGAAGCGTGCGGACCGAGGGCGTGGGGTCCGCCGCTGCGCGGACCGCAGGGGCGAGCGGGGGAGAGGGGCTGGTCAGGCGCCGGGGGCCCGGCCGTCGCGCGACCCCTCGGGCTCGTCCCCGCGCCGGCCGCCGTCGGCATCGCCGTCCGTATCGCCGTGCTCGGGCATCGGCCGGATCTCGCGGCGCATCCGCTCCATGCGGTCATCGAGATCGGTGGCCACGCGGGCGGCGTCGTCGAGCTCCGCACGCAGGTGGGCCGGGAGCTGCCGGCGGTACTTGTAGGAAAGCTTGTGCTCGGTGCTGGCCCAGAAGTCCATGGCGATCGTGCGCAGCTGCATCTCCACCGGCACATGCTCGGTGTGCTCGGAGAGGAAGACGGGCACGCGCACCAGCAGGTGCAGCGAGCGGTACCCGTTGGGCTTCGGCTCGGCGATGTAGTCCTTGACCGTGAGCACCTCGAGATCCGGCTGCCGGCTGAGCATGTCCGCGATCCAGTACACGTCCGAGACGAAGCTGCAGGTGATGCGGATCCCGGCGATGTCGTGGACCCGTTCCCGGATGGCCGCGATGGTCATGTCGCCGCCGGTGCGGACGGCCTTCTCCAGGAGGCTCTCGGTGGACTTCAGGCGCGAGCGGACGTGCTCGATGGGGCTGTAGTCGTGGATCTGCTCGAACTCCTGGCGCAGCACGTTGACCTTCGTCTCGACCTCGTCGATGCCGAACTGGTAGTGCATCCGCAGCCTGGTGAACTCCTGGTGGACCTGCTGGAGCTGCGCGGTCAGGAGCTCTGGATCGTCCTGGCTCTGCAGCACGCGGTCCTGCCGCGCACGCACGAGGTCGCGCACCGTCTCGGTGGGGTCGTCGGCGCCCGGGTCCAGCTGTTCCATCCACGTGGTCCCTTCGGGGGAGGTCTGAGCCCTCCCGACCCTGCCAGATCCGCCTGAGCGAGTGGTGGGACCGTCCCGGTCGCCGCGTCGATGGGGACGCCGCTCAGCTCGCGGGCCGCCTCTGCTCAGGGCTCTGCCTGGCCCACCATGTGCCCGTGGTCTCCAGCGAGTTGAACGTGTACACGTGCAGGCCCTCGAGCCGCAGGGCCGGATCCTCGAACGCCGGGGCCAGCTCGGTCAGCAGCGCATCGGGGCTCCAGGACCCCGGGCCCAGCAGGTGCCGGATCCCGGATCGGTGGCTGCCCAGCAGGCGCAGCGACGGCCCGACGCCGACCTTGCCCGCGATCCGCAGCAGCCGTTTCATGCCCGTCGGCGCCGCCACCCCGGGACGCACCGGCAGCTCGATGCCGTGCTCACGGACCTGCCGCGTCCAGCGCAGCAGCGGCTGCGCGGAGAAGCACATCTGGGTGACCAGGTAGGAAGCGGTGGCCGCCTTTTCCTGGAGCAGACGTATCGCCTCCTCCTCGTCGACGAACGGGTGACCCTCCGGATGCGCGCCCACGCCCACCGTGAACCCGTGCGCGGTGCCGGCCATCGCGGCCAGCAGGTCCGAGGCCCCGGTGAAGCTCCCGGCGGGCTCGGCCGCGTCCCCGGCGATGACGAACACCTCCCCGATCCCGTCGGACTCCAGGCCCGTCAGGATCGTCTCCAGAGCGGACTCGCCCGGCACCTGCCGCGCGGCCAGATGCGGGATGGCGGTGAATCCGAGAGAGGAGAGTTCTCGCGCCGTGGCCAGCGTCGCCTCCAGGCCGTGGCGCCCCGAGGCCGTCACGGTCACCCGTGAACCGGCCGGCAGCTGCCGGGCCGCCTCCTCGGCGACGCCTGGCAGCGGGATCACCTCGAACTGCGGGGCGTCCGTCATGGCCACCGGCCACGGCGCGGAACTCTCAGGCTGCTGTGGCGCCACTGCCGGACAGCTCCTTGACGTCGCTCTTGGGCAGCTCCTTCGTCGGGTCGATGAACGGCTTGGGCACCACCACGGCTGCGACGGGCTCGGAATCCGAGACGCCACCGGCCCCGGTGGGTTCGCCGGTCTGGACGGTGAACTCGGTGCCCAGGTCCGAGAGTCCGGCCGGGACCAGTGCGAGGCCGATGTTCTTGCCCAGGCGCGGCGAGTGGCAGGCGGAGGTGACCTCGCCGACCCGTTCGCCGTCGTGATGGACGGGGAAGCGATCGATCATCGACCCGTCGTTGTACGAGCCCAGCTCCGGGCCGGCGATCTCGAGGCCGACGAGCTTGCGCTTCGGCCCCTCGGCCTTGATCCGGGTCAGGGCCTGCTTCCCGATGAAGTCCGCCTCCTGGTTCAGGTCGACCATCCAGTCGTAGCCCATGCCGACCTCGAAGGGGTTGGTACCCACGGTGATATCCGCACCGTGGGCGAGCATGCCGCCCTCGATGCGACGGATATGGCAGGGGCCGATCACCTTCATGCCGTAGGGCTCACCGGCCTCCCAGACCAGCTCCCACAGCCGCTCGGCATCACGGGAGGCGTTGTGGACGTAGATCTCGTAGCCGATCTCGCCGGTGTACCCGGTGCGCGAGACGGTCACGTCGATCCCGTCGATCTGGAAGTCGTGGAGGTAGTAGTACTTGATGTCGGCGACGGCGTCCCCGAGCAGATCCCGCAGCACGGCGTAGGACTTCGGGCCCTGGACCTGGACGGGACCGACGTCGATCTCCTCGATCTGCACGTCCATCCCGGCGTAGGTGGCGACGCCGCGGGCCCACAGCAGGATGTCGCTGTCGGCGAGGGAGAGCCAGAAGCGGTTCTCCTCGACCCGCAGCAGCACGGGGTCGTTGAGGATGCCGCCGTGCTGGTCGGTGAGGAAGACGTACTTGCACTGACCGACCTTGCACTTCGACAGGTCACGCGTGACGAGCAGGTTCGTGAAATCGAAGGCGTCCGGCCCGGAGATCTCGATCTGCCTCTCGACGCCGACGTCCCAGAGGGTGACGCCCTCCAGGAGCGCCCAGTACTCGGCGACCGGGTCGCCGTAGTGGCGGGGGTGGTAGGTGTGGTTGTAGACGCTGTACTTCGCGACCCCGTGACGCCTCGATGCGTAGAAGAACGGGGACTTGCGAAGACGCGGGTAGAGCAGCATGCCTGGGTTCTGGTTCACGGTCATCGTGTGCCTCCAATATGCGTCCGTACTCCACTGTGACACCATGGATGCGCTATACGCAATGCTTTGCGTATAGCGCAACGATCGCGGCGACGTCGGTCGGACGGGCGCTGCGAGCAGGCCGTATCAGCAGGAGGGATGGAAGGAATCGCATGCCGGGAACGGGAACGGTGCAGTCGGTCGAACGAGCGGCGCAGGTGCTGGAGATCCTTGCGCGCGACGGGCAGTCGGGCGTGGGGCAGATCGCGCGCGAGCTCGACGTCCACGTCTCCACGGCGTCGCGCCTGCTGGGGGCGCTGGAGAATCATGACCTGGTCGAACGTTCCGAAGCGGGCTCCGTCGTGCAGCTCGGGGTCGGCGTGCTGCGGCTGGCGGCCTCGACCCGCTCCGGGCTGGACCTCACCGACCAGGCGGGCCCGGTGTGCGACGCGCTGGCCGAAGAGCTCGGCGAGACGGTCAACCTCGCCGTCTACCGCTCCGGATCCGCCGTGAATCTCTACCAGGCGGAAGGGACCCGGACGGTCGCGCTGCACAACTGGGTCGGAGGACGGACGGTCCTGCACGCCACCTCCAGCGGGAAGATGCTGCTGGCTCATCTGCCTCGCGACGAGTCCGAGCCCTTGATCGCCGCCGACCTGGAGCGCTTCACCGAGCGCACCATCACCGCGCCCGACCTGCTGCGGCGGGAACTGCGGATCATCCGCGAGCGCGGCTGGGCTCAGGCCGTCGAGGAGTTCGAAGACGGGCTGAACGCCGTCGCGGCCCCGATCTACGGCCCCGAGGGCACCGTGATCGCCGCGCTCTCGGCCGCGGGGCCGACGTACCGGCTCGCCCCGGACGAGCTGCCCGCTGCCGCCGAGACCCTGCTGGGCGGGGCCCGGGAGATCTCCCGACGGCTCGGGCACCGGGTGGAGGTCACCGGCTGAGACGAGGAGTGCCCTCTGCGTGCCGCACTCAGGCCTTCATCCGGGTGTCCTCGGGGTCGAACGGGGGCGTGCGCCCTACGGTCAGCACCGAGACGGGGTGATGACCGCCGAGATACTCCACCTGCAGCCGGGTCCCCTCGCTGGCCAGCTCCGGCGGCAGGTAGGCCATCAGCAGATAGCGGCCCAGCGACGGTGCCGGGCCGGCGGAGGTGACGTAGGAGCGCCGACCGCGGGCGTCGACGATCGGGGCGCCGTCCGGCGTGAGGACGGGCTCGCTGCCGGTCATGAAGCGCGGTGGCGTCCCGTCGGCCGGTGGCTCGAGGGCGAGGGTGCACAGTGTGGTCGCCGGGCCGCTCTCGCGTGCCTCGAGGTAGGCCTGCTTGCCCACGAAATCCGGTCGCTTGACCTTCGGCAGTGCCAGCCCGGCCTCGACCGGGTCGTACTCCGCCGTGAGCTCGGCTCCCATCAGTCGGTAGGCCTTCTCCATGCGGCCCGTGGTGCCGTACACCCCGATGCCTGCGGGACGGACTCCGTGCTCCTGGCCGGCCTCGAACAGCATGTCCCACAGGCGCAGACCGTGCTCGCTGGGGACATGGATCTCCCAGCCGAACTCGCCGACGTAGGAGATCCGCAGCATCGAGACGGGCACCGAGCCGAGCTCGACGTCCTGCGAGGTGCCGAAGCCGAAGGCGGCGTCGGACAGATCATGTGTCGTCAGCGACGAGACCAGCGCCCGTGCCCGCGGGCCCCAGACACCGACCGTGCTGAGGGCCGAGGTCCGGTCCTCCAGGTGCACGGTGCCGTCGGCCGGCAGGTGGTCGCGCAGCCACTTCAGGTCCCTGCTGCCCTCGGCGCCGCCAGTGATCACCCGGAACTCCTCGGGCCCGCGGCGCACGATGGTGAGGTCACAGCGGAACCCGCCGGCGGGGGTGAGCATGGGGGTGTAGACCACGCGCCCGACCTTCACGTCGACCTTCGCCATCGCGAGATGTTCGAGAAGGGCGAGGGCGCCGGGCCCGGAGATGTCGAAGATGGCGAAGGCGCCGAGGTCGATCATCGCGACCCGCTCGCGCATCGCCAGGTGCTCGGCCTCGATGATCGGGGACCACCACCGCGCGTCCCACTCGCTGTCGCGCCGGGTGATCTGCCCGGTGTACTCCTCGACCAGGTCGGCGTTGGAGGAGTACCACTGCGGCCGCTCCCACCCCGCGGCCTCGAAGTACTCGGCCCCCAGCGCGTCGGTGCGCGGATGGAACGGACTGGTGCGCAGGGGGCGATCGGAGAGCCATTGCTCCCGGGGATGGCTGATGCCGTAGATCTTCGGGAAGCCCTCCGCGGCGCGCGCGAGCACGTGGGCCTGGGTGCGGGCGGCGGGGTGGAAGCGGGCGATGTCGGATCCGTGGTGGTCGATCTCGCTGACGCCGTCGGTGATCAGCTCGGCGAGCATGCGGCCCACCCCGGCGCCTTCCTTGATCCACACGGCCGCCGCCGACCACAGTCCGCGCACCTCGGGGGTCTCGCCGACCAGCGCGCCGCCGTCGGGTGTCACCGACAGCAGCCCGTTCAGGGCCGATTGACGGGGCGGCTCGGGGTCGGTCAGCAGCTGAGGGAACATCTCCCGTGCGTGCTCGAGCTGCTGGGTGAAATCCTCCTCGGTGAACGGGAAGGAGGTCGGGGAGGCCTGACCCGGCGCTCCGTAGGGCGGGATCTCCTCGGGACGGTGCAGCAGCGGCCGGTGCGCGTAGGAGCCGATCTCGAGGTCGGGCCCGCGCTGGCGCTCGTACATCAGGCAGTCCATGTCCCGCAGCAGTGGGAAGCTGATCCACTCCTCGCTGCGCTCGAGCTCGGGGATGGGGCCGACGTCGATCATCTGGTGCACGGCCGGGGTGAGCGGGATCGATGCCCCGGCCAGCGCGGCGATCCGTGGACTCCAGACGCCGCAGGCCACGACGACGAGCTCGGTCTCGATCTCGCCGCGGTCGGTGACGACGCGTTCGACCCTGCCGGAGGTGACCTGGATGTCGGTCACCTCGGTCTCGGGACAGACGGTCAGCGCGCCGAGATCCTCCGCGTACTGGCGGAAGAGGGCGCCGGCAGCCAGCGGGTCGACGATCGCGCCGGTGGGCGTGTGGAACCCTCCGATCAGGAGGTCCGCGTTGCAGTACGGCACGAGCTCCTGGATCTCGGCCGGGCTGATCAGATGCGCCTCGACGCCCCAGGATCTCGCCGAGGTCATGCGGCGGGTGAGCTCCTGCATCCGTTCCTGGCTGCGGGCGACCTCGATGCCGCCGCAGATCGAGAGCACGCCGAGCTCCTCGTACTGCCGAAGCGAGTCCACCGTCAGGTCGGTGACCTCCTTGGAGTGGTCGACGGGGAAGACGAAGTTCGAGGCGTGCCCCGTCGAGCCGCCCGGGTCCGGCAGGGGACCCTTGTCGATCTGGACGATGTTGCGCCATCCGAGGTCGGCGAGATGCCGGACAGCGGCATTGCCCACCACCCCGGCCCCGATGACGACGATGTCTGCGCGGTCCGGCAACTGTGCCATGGCGTCCTCCCGAACTCTCCGTGGGTATCCTCAAGATATATCAGCGAGGGGAGTGACGCCATGGGTTCGGACGACGAAGACCGCGACGACGACGACCGCGACGGTCGGGGCGGGGCGCTCGACGGCCTGACGGTGCTCGTCCCGCCCGGGATCACCCCGGCGTCGCTGTCACAGATCGCCTACTACCGCATCCGAGATCTGCTGGTCACCCTGGCCCTGCCGCCGGGGTCCGGGCTCGATGAATCCGAGCTCCGTGACCGGTTGCAGCTGGGCCGGACCCCTGTGCGCGAAGCGGTGCGGCGCCTGGCCGACGAAGGGCTGGTCACCGTCTATGCCCGTCGCGGGATGGTGGTCGCGCCGGTGGAGGTGCGCGATCTCAAGCACGTCTCCGAGGTGCGGGTCGACCTCGAGGGGCTCGGCGCCCGCCTGGCGGCCGAGCGAGCCGACGTCGAGGACCGGCGCCTGGCCGCGGAGCTGCTGGCGGAGATCGAGCAGGCCCGACATGCCCAGCAGGCCCAGACTATCCGCGCACTGATCCGCACCGACCAGCGCGTCCACCACTGCGTCCATCGCGCCACGCGCAATCGCTACCTTCAGGACACCCTCGGCACCTACCTCACTCTGAGTCTGCGCCTGTGGTTCCTCGGCCTGGAACGGGTCCAGCGCCTGGACGAGGCGGTCGACGAGCACGTCGATGTCCTCACCGCGGTGATCGAGGGCGACGCGGACCGCGCGGAGCAGGCGGCGCGCGCCCACGTCACCGGCTTCTGGCAGGAGATGCGCGAGGTCCTCATCGAGTGACCCGCGCCTCCGGCTCTCATGGTCGTCACAGCCGTGAGTGCGTGGGCATGGGGCCAGGCGGTCATATTCGGCGACCGGTCCGGGCCTCCCAGGCTTCGGCCAGCAGCTCCGCCAGCTCGTCCGGGCAGATGCGCTCGAGGCGCACCAGCACGCTTGCGTGCCCGCGATAGTGCGGCGTGGTGAAGAACGCGGCGGGGTCGGCAGCCAGCAGCACCTCGCGCTGGTCGAGGTCGGAGCGCCAGCAGACCAGGACGCCGGGTTCCTCGTGCATCCGGGCGAAGATCTTCCCGGCCGCATAGAAGGCCGGGGTGCCGTATGAGGTCTTCTCCGTGACCTGCGGCAGCGCCATCGCCAGGCGCCGCACGTCCGATTCGTCGCTCACCGGCGGATCCGTTCCGGATCAGGCCTGAGCAGATGTATCGGCGGGGACCGGTGTCTGCTGATAGAGGGCGAGCCGCCACCGGCCGTCCCGCCGCGTGTACGTGGAGGACATGAGGGCGTTGAAGGGTTCCTCGTCCCCGCGGAATGCGAGCGCCGAGTAGACCACGATCGCTGTCTCCGCACCGGCGCCGATCAGCCGTTCGTCGCGAATCGCGTAGCGGTCCCACGTCGGGGCATCGCGCAGCGAGGAGATGACGCTCTGCCGGTCGAAGACGTAGCCGTGGGCCAGGATCATGACGCCGTCCTCGGTCATGATCTCGCCGTAGAAGTCCGCCCCGGTGCCGTCGCAGAGCGCGCCCCAGCCCTGGTGCTCGAGTTCGAGCAGTTCGTCGATGTCCATGCTTCATCATGGCCGCGCGCGGCACACAACGGCAAGAAGGCGTTCCTGGTGAGCGCGACGCTGGCGCCGTGAAGTCAGCTTGGGAGCAATCGTGCCGTCCAGAGCGATCTCCGGACGGCACGTTGGACCTGTTTCCGCAGGTCAGATGGGGTGATCGACGGGATTTGAACCCGCGACCGCCTGGACCACAACCAGGAGCTCTACCAACTGAGCTACGACCACCATGTGCGAACCGTGGCCCGCAACGAGAGACGAGCATACCGTCTCCGAGCCTCGAACACCGCCTCCAGAGCGCCGGTGAGCATGTGAGACGCATTGCACCGGGCGTTCATGGGGCGGAGACTGCACCCATGATCGTTGCCTTCTCCATCCAGCCCACCGGTGAACCCTCCGACCCCGCCATCGCACGCCGGCTCACCGACGACGCCGACAGTGCCAGCGTCCACGATGCCGTGGCCGCCGCCGTGCGCATCGTGCGCGACTCCGGCCTCCCACATCGCACCTCCTCGATGTTCACCGAGATCGAGGGGGAGTGGGACGAGGTGATGGACGTCGTGCGGCGCGCCACCGATGAAGCGGGCCGTTACGGCTCCCGCGTCTCGCTGGTGCTCAAGGCGGATATCCGTCCCGGCCGCACCGGTGAACTCGACGGGAAGATCGATCGGCTCCAGACGGCCATCGACCGGCTCGACGAGAGCTGAGACGACGCCGCCGGAGCGGCGTCGTCCTGTCGAGCGGCTAGCGCAGCGACCGGCTCAGAGGTTCGAATCGAGCTGGCCGTCGGCCAGAGCCGCCGCAAGCGTCGGCGTGACCGGCAGGCGGGGGATGAGCGTGGCCTGGAAGGCGTGGTAGATGTCCGGCTTGCCGGGCCACGTCACGCCCTGGGGCTCGTTGTCCGCATCGAGCTCGTGGAACCAGGAGCCGCCGTCCGCGTCGAGCAGGTAGGTGGAGATGTACTCCCACCACTGCTCGTAGCGCTCGGCCCACACGCGATCGCCGGTGACCTGGTACATCACGGCAGCGGCGCCGACGGCCTCGGCGGCGACCCAGTGCATCCGCTCGCGGGCCACCGGGGTGCCGTCCCAGTCCACGGTGTAGACGAAGCCGGGCGCTCCGTCGGCGCCGAAGCTGGCGGCGGACTTCTCCATCAGCGCGGTGGCGGCCTCCAGCATCCACTCCGGCGCCTGCCCGTCGGCCGCGATCAGTGCGGCGCGCCCGTGCAGCACCAGGCGGGCCCACTCGATCCAGTGGCCGACGGTCGCGCCGTAGGGCCGGAAGGGGTGGTTCGGCTGGTCGCGGTTGTAGTCCAGCAGCGGGTTCCAGTCGGTGTCGTAGTGCTCCGGCAGGGCCCAGTCGTTGGCGCGGGCGAACTCGTCGATCGCGCGCGTCATGATGCCCACGGCGCGGTCCAACCAGCGACGCTCACCGGTGACGTCGGCCGCCGCCAGCAGGGCTTCGACCGTGTGCATGTTCGCGTTGATCCCGCGGTACTCCTCGCACTCGGTGAAGGTGCGGTCGAAGGTATCGACGCTCATGCCGGCGGATTCCTCGAAGAACTTCTCGTCGAGCACCGCGAGGGCCTCGTCCAGCAGCTCCTGGGCACCGGGACGGCCGGCGGCGAGAGCGGAGGAGGCGGCCAGGACCACGAAGGCGTGCGCGTAGGCCTGCTTGGAGTCGTCGACGGGCTTGCCGTCGGCCACCGAGGCGAACCAGCCGCCGTGCTCGGCATCGAGGAAGACGCCCCGCAGCGAGGCGACGCCGTGGTCGGCGAACCGGCCGAAGTCGGGCCGACCCAGCAGGTGGCCGAGGGCGAAGCTGTGCGTCATCCGGCAGGTGATCCACAGTTCGGAGGGGCGCGAGAGATCCGGGGCGCCGTCCTCGTCGAGCCAGGCGAAGCCGCCGTCCTCGCGGACCGATTCCGAGCCGAACACGAGCAGCTCATCGCCCTCGCCCTCCAGCCAGGTGCGGTGTGAGAGGCGGTCGAGCCAGGGGGTGTGGGGGCCGGGCGCAGGGGTCACGGACGTCTCCTCGGTGAGTTCGAAGGTGCGGGACGCCTCCTGCGCCTGGGCCGTGGTCGGGCCCGGCTCGGCGGTCAGCAGCACCTGGCGGTAGTACTTCAGCTCCTGGATGGACTCGCGGATGTCGGCGAGGGCGCGGTGGCCGCCGTGCTTGGCGGGGATGTTGTAGTAGACGCGGGGGAACCAGCGCTTGGCGAGCTCCTTGAAGCTGGAGACGTCGATCGTGCGGTACGACAGCCAGCCCGCGAACACCGGCAGGTCGCGGTCCAGGAAGACGCGGTCGGTGCCGACGCTGTTGCCCGCCAGCGGTGCCTTGCCCGGCTCGGGGCAGAACTCCTGGACGTAGGCCAGACACAGCTCCTCGGCCTCCTCGAGGCTCATTCCGGCATCGAACTCGTCGATGAGTCCCGAGGTGGTGTGCATGTTCACCACGAAGGGATCCATGCCCTCGACAGCCTCGGCCGGAGGCTTGATGACGAGGTCGATGCCCTCGCCGAGGATGTTCAGATCGGCGTCGGTGACGAGGACGGCGATCTCGACGAGCGCGTCGCGCTCCCTGTCGAGGCCGGTCATCTCGCAGTCGACCCAGATGATGCGGTCGTTGATGGCGCGGGAGGAGGTGGATGTCACCGGACCACACTATCGCGGGCGCGCGAGGGCGGGTCGGCTCTGCGACGGGCACGCCGACGGATCTCCTCGACCGCGCTGAGCACCAGCAGGACGGCGACCACCACCAGCAGCACCCACGCCTCAAAGATCACCGCGAGGGCAGCGGCGAGCACCAGCGCCAGGAGATAGACCACGTTCAGGACGCGGACGGAGACCCCGAGCAGGCGGGCCCCGAAGCGTCCCCGCAACAACCGGAGCGCGAGCAGGAGGGCGATGCCGCCGACCGTGAGGGCCTTGATGATCATGGGGGCTCCTCGGGAGTCGAATGCTCGGGCTGATGCTCGGACACTGGACGCGCCCGCCCGCTCGCAAGAGCTGCGCGGTGCCTCGACGCCTCAAGCCATGGACCGTCCTCGAGCGTAGTCCTCCTCCGCCACGGTGCCGACATGGTGACGATGTCCGGTGCCGATCGGGCCCGACGGGCTGTGCGGTCGGAGATCTCCGTGGCTCTCGGGCACCCTTGACTTCAACCATTGTTCAGCCCTCAGTGTGAGTCAGTGCACGAAGACGACCACCACGGAGGAGAGACGATGACACCCTCGATCCTGGTCACCGGCGCCACGGGAAACACCGGCCGGCACGTCGTAGCAGGGCTCCTCGCCGAGGGGTATCGCGTGCGAGCGCTGACCCGCGACCCGGAGCGAGCGGCTCTTCCTGAGGGGGCGGACGTCGTGGCGGGCGACGTGAGGCGTCCCGCCGACGTGGCGGCCGCGGCGCGGGGCGCGACAGCCGCCTACCTGATCTGGCCGGGAACGGACGACGAGGCCGCCGGCGCGGGGGAGGTCATCGAGGCCCTGGCTCGTCGCGTCGGACGCGTCGTCTACCTGTCCGCGACCGAGGCGGAGGAGGGCGGCGTCTGGGGTGCAGTGGAGCGAGCCATCCGGGACTCGGTTCCCCAGTGGACCTTCCTGCGGGTCTCCGGGCTGGCGGTCAATGCCCTGGCGTGGTCCGACCAGATCCATCGCGGAGTCGTGCGGGCGCCGTTCGGCCGCATGCGCCGCTCGCTCGTCCACGAGCAGGACGTGGCGGCGGTTGCCGTGCGAGCTCTCGTCGACGACGGTCACGCGGGCCGCTCCTACGTCCTCACCGGACCGGAGGCGATCAGCCAGATCGATCAGGTCCGCGTCATCGCCGAGGAGGCTGAGCACGACGCCGTCTGGGAGGAGCAGACGGCGGCTGACGCGCGGCCCGCTCTGGCCGCAGAAGTGGGAGAGGACTTCGCCGACATGATCCTGGCGGCCTGGGCTGCAAGTGCCGACACTCCTGAACCGGTCTCGGAGGACGTCGCTCGGGTCCTTGGCAGGCCGCCGCTCACCTTCTGTCAGTGGGCACGGGACCACCGCGCGGACTTCGCAGCATCCTGACCACACCCGACGTCGTGCCCGGCACACGGAGATGCTCGCGACGGTACGGGGCCAGATCGACGCGGTGGACGGCACCGCCATCGATGGTCAGCCTGACGGTGATCAGCGGGATGCCGCCGGGAGCGATCACCGCGCCGGGAAGACCGTCGATGAGGAGCGGGACGCCCATGAGGATGCGGTGGCGGAACGAGCGGGTCTCCTTCGCGACGGCTCGCGCCCCGTGCACGACGGTCGGAGTCTGAGACGGAAGCAGAGTGCGATCTGCGACGCGCACGGCATCGGGAGCGAGGAGGCGGGTGAGCCGCTCGAGATCCCCACTGCCGGCCGCCTCGAGGAAGGCGGCCACGACGCGCGTGTGCTCCGCGTGCACGGCCGGATCCGTCGGCTGCTCGGGATCGATTCGATGACGAGCACGGCTGGCCAGCTTCTTCGCCGAAGCAGGTGAGGTCTCGAGCACCGAGGCCACCTGCTCGAAGGGGACGCCGAAGATGTCATGGAGGACCAGCGCGACTCGCTGGGGCGGGGTGAGCTGCGTGAGGACGACCAGCAGTGCCCGGGAGACGTCGTCGCGCCGGAGCGCGTGCTCCTCGGGCGCGAGCGCCTCGTCGGCGGGATCCTTCTCGGGCAGGGGAAGCTCCCGGTGGCGCCGCTGGGAGCGGAGATGGTCGAGAGACAGTCGCGCGGTGATCGTGGTCAGCCATCCCTGCGGGTTCTGGATCTCAGCGGAGTCGGCCCGTCGGGCACGCAGGTAGGCCGACTGCACGATGTCTTCCGCATCGTGCACGGAGCCGACGATGCGGAGGGCGACGGCGAGCAGATGGGGCCGAACGTTCTCGAAATCCTCGAGCATGGGTCACCTTTGTCGGGGGCGGGACGTCAGAAGGAGTGAGGAAGCCCCACCTGACGACCCCCGCACGAGAGGCCTGACCATGACTCTACAGATCGTTCGCTTCCGACCTCACGCGAACCGTCTGGCGGACATCGAATCAGCGCTCCACGAGCTCTTCGTCGCCCTTGCTGTAGCTGCCCCGGACGGCGTGGAGTACACGGCCATCCGGGTAGGAGAACCTCCGGAGATACTGCTGCTGCTGGATCTGCGCGATGCCGCTGAGAATCCCCTGACCAGCCTGCCCGAGTCTCTGGCTGTCCGGGAGAGGATCGCCGACTGGGTCGGGCGACCGGTGCCGCCGCAACCGGCGACGGTTCTCGGGCACTACGAGGCATGAGCGCGCCATGCTGATCACGGTACTGAACGTCCTCCTGGTCGTGTGCATCGCCGCGATCATCGCCATCGTCGTGGCGGATCTCCTTCCCGCGAAGTTCGTGCTGGAGAACTCCGACGAGGTCGGCCTGAGCAGATCCGTGCTTCCCCTCCTCGCGGCTCTGAAGGCGGCCGGGGCTCTCGGCCTCGTCGTCGGGCTGCTCTGGCTGCCCTGGGTAGGCCTCGTGGCAGCCACCGGCCTGGTGCTGTTCTACGTCGGCGCCGTCTGGAGGCATGTGAGCGAGCGCGTGCTGCACAACATCGCGTTTCCGCTGGCCTACCTCACCCTCGCGGTCGCGGCGGCGGCACGCTTCACCCTCGGGTGAAGCTGCGGGGCGCCCCCAGCAGGACTCGAACCTGCAACCTACGGATTAGAAGGCCGTTGCTCTATCCATTGAGCTATGGAGGCTGACGGCCCCGGAGTCTACCGAGGATCCGACAGGCCGATCGTACGGACGAGCCCCACGGTGACCGGGGCAATGGTTGTCTGGTCACCATGGCGGAGAACACATCGCGCTCCCGGCGCCGGCAGCTGCAGGTGGCAGCTGTGCTGCTGCTGGTCCAGGGCGTCCTCATGGAGGCCTCCGCCGCCCTCGGCCTGCTGGCGCTGCTGGCCCTGCGCATCCCGCCGGAGGTGATCACGGAGCGCACCGAGATCTTCGCTCTCGCGTATCTCCAGGACAACCTCTACTCGATGATGGCTCTCAGCGGAGTCTTCGCCGCGCTGAGGATCATCGGCGGCATCGCGCTGCTGCGGAACCGGCTCTGGGGGCTGGTGCTGTCTCTGGTCAACTGTGCGGTCACGCTGGTGCTGACGGTCCTGCTGCTGCCGGTGGGGATCGCCGACGGGGTCCTCTCCGGCGCCGCGCTGGTGCTGATCCTGCGGGGCTGGCTGGGCACGGACGAGGCGGGGGCACCGCGTCGGATCGTGCCCTGAGGGATCGTGCCGCTCAGGACTTGCGGTTGTAGATCACCATCGAGATCGGCCCGAACACGGCCACCAGGGCGGCGCAGTAGATGAACACTGTCAGCAGCGACCCGCCGTCGTACGTCCCGCTCATCAGCTCACGCACGGTGCCGACCACCACGGAGATCGGGTTGACCTCGACGGCCGCCCGCAGCCAGCTCGGCATCGTCTCGGGGCTGACGAAGATGTTCGAGGCGAAGGTCAGCGGCATCAGGATGAACATTGAGACGCCCATCGCCGCCTGCTCGCTGCGCACCATCAGCGCGATCATCGTCCACACCCAGGACAGGCTGAAGGAGAACACCAGCAGCAGGGCGAAGGCCGCCAGCACCCCGATCAGGCCGCCGTCGGGACGGAATCCCATCACCACGCCCACCAGCAAGATGATCACTCCCGCCAGCGCATAGCGCACCTGATCCCCGAGCAGCGCGCCCACCAGCTGCGAGGGCCTCCACACCGGCAGGGAGCGGAAGCGGTCGAAGACTCCCTTGGAGATGTCACGGTTCAGGGTGAGCCCGGTGTACATCGTGATCATGATGAGGGTCTGGACGAAGATGCCCGGGATCAGGAACTGCACGTACTGACCCACCGACCCGGCCAGCGCCCCGCCGAAGATGTAGGTGAACATCACCGTCATCATGATCGGGAAGATCGTCACGTCGAACAGCTGCTCGGGGACGTGCTTGATCTTCAGCAGGGCACGCCAGCCGTAGGTGAGGCAGGCGCTGAGCGCCGAGGCGCGGCGGGGACGATCCCCGGGGGCGACGAGGACGCTGCGGATCCGGTCCGGGGCCGTCGCGGTCGCGGTGCCCGGTGAGACGGTGGCCTGGTTCATGACGTGCTCACACTCTCCTCGTCGGCGCGGGTTCCGTCATCGTCGGTGCTGCGGGCTGTGTCGGCGTGCTCACCGGTGAGCGCCAGGAAGACCTCGTCCAGGCTGGGATGGCCCAGAGCGAAGGACTCGACCTCGACATCGGACTCCTCCAGCGCTCGCAGTGCGCCGGCGGCGCCGCTGGTGGACTCCAGTCGCACCACCAGCGCCGAGGGATCCGGCTCCCGCGTGGCCTCCGCCGAGGTGGCGCGGGTGAGGACGTCGGCCGCCAGTTCCCGCTGCGCGGGGTCGGCGACCCGCACCTTCAGTGCCCCGGCGCCCACCTGGGCCTTCAGCTGTCCGGAGGTTCCCTCCGCGATCACGCGGCCGTGATCGATGACGGCGAGGCGGTCGGCGAGCTGATCGGCCTCTTCGAGGTACTGGGTGGTCAGAAGCACGGTCGTCCCGGCGGAGACCAAGGTGCGCACGATGTCCCACACCTGGTTGCGGCTGCGCGGATCGATGCCGGTGGTCGGCTCGTCGAGGAAGATCAGCTCGGGGGTGACCAGCAGGGACCCGGCGATATCGAGGCGGCGGCGCATCCCGCCGGAGTACTTCTTGACCTGGCGGCCGGCGGCGTCATCGAGACCGAAGGCGTCGAGCAGCTCGAGGCCGCGGGAGCGGGCGCGGCGATTGCTGTAGCCCAGCAGGCGTCCCAACAGCATCAGGTTCTCGATGCCGGTGAGGTCCTCGTCCAGCGACGCGAACTGTCCCGTCAAGGCGATCTTCTCGCGCACGGTGCGGGCCTCGGCGACGACATCGTGGCCGAGCACCTGGGCGTGGCCGGCGTCGGGCCGCAGCAACGTCGCGAGCATGCGGATGGCGGTGGTCTTGCCGGCGCCGTTGGGGCCCAGCACCCCGTATACCCCACCGCGGGGGACGACGAGGTCGATACCGTCCACCGCGACGTTGTCGCCGAACCGTTTGACCAGGCCCTCGGTGCGGATTGCTTCACGGTCGGCGTTCACGGGGGCGCCTCCTGGACGTGGACGTGGTCGGCGGGGGCGGACGAGGATGTGCTCGGCCCGGGCAGCTGGGCCGGGCCGTCGGACGAGGCGCCCGCAGGGCGTCACCCGCCATCGTCGACGGCCCGGGCCGGTCAGTCCAGTGCTTTTCGGACATCGTGACCGCTCAGAGATACTCAGCGGCCGACGGTCGCTCTCCTACCGCCCGTGGAAGCGGAGGCTCTTGGGGGCGCGGGAGAAGCCGGCGCGCAGCAGGGCGTCCACGGCTCGGCGGGACGCGGCGGTCTGCTCGGCCTCGGGGGCGGTGACGGCCACGCCGTCGATCTTCTCGATCGCGACGCGTCCCAGGCGCCCCGCATCGGCCGCCTGCGCGAGGGCCGAGGCCGCCTCGTGCTCGCAGCCCTCGTCGTGCTCGAGCCACCACCGCAGCGACCTGCCACCGGCTTCGAGGTAGGCGGCCGCCCGGCCACGGACGATCACCACGTGCGCCCCGGCGCGACGCTGTGGCCGCCCCGCCGCGCGGGACTCCGGCCACGGGAGCACCGCGCCGAAGGGGTTCGCCGGATCCAGCGCGGAGAGGACCACCGTGGGGCCGCCGGGCTGGGCCGAGCGCAGTCGGTCCACGGCAGCGGCCTGGGCGAACTGGGCGGCGCCCAGGCCCTCGACGAAGTAGCCGCGGCGCACAGAGCCGGAGTCCTCGAGATCGGCCAGCTCGCGGAACACCGAGGACCACCCGCCGGGGACAGCTTCCTGGGTGACCGCGCCGCGGGTCAGCAGTCCGTGGCGATCGATCAGCAGGGCGACCCGTGCCGCACGGCGGGCCGAGGGGTCGACATCCGGGATCCGCACCGCGCTCCAGCGCCCCCGGGCGGCCGGTCCCGTCAGCGACGCCAGGGCCGAATCCTCGCTCTCCGCGCGCAGCAGGGAGGCCGACAGCCGGGCGGCACCGCGTCGGCCCCGCCGGGAGGCGGACCCGCCGCGGCGGCCGGGAGACCGAGCGGGCGCGGGACGGGAGGCGGCCTGCTGGCCCGGCAGCGCGGTGAGCGAACCAGGGGTCGCCAGGCCCGCCAGGGCCAGCTCCTCGAGCGCCGCGGCCACCTGGGCCAGCGACAGGGAGGAGTCATCCCCGCGCCGTCGGCGCACCGCGGCGGCCAGGTCGGACAGGCGCACCGGGCCGACGGCATCATCCAGCGCGTCCAGGACCAGCCGAGGAAGGGACCCCGCCTCCAGGGCGGCTCGGGCCCCGGCGATCTCCTCGCCATCGATCCCCAGCGCCATCGCGTCCGCGAGATGGAGCTTGACCAGAGGCTCTCGGGAGCCGCCGCCCCCGCGGGCGGTCAGGACCACCTCGCCGCGCGACAGGGACTCCTCGAGCAGACGCTGGGCGGAGGCCCCCAGTCGCACGGGCAGCAGATCCTCCCGCCACACGCTCAACGGCGCCTCCAATCCGGTGAGCTGGTCGATGACGTCCGCCACTGCGTCCGCGGCAGCATCCGGGTCGGTTGCAGGCGTTGCTGGGGTTGCCGGCTCCCTCCCCACGCCGTGCCATCCCAGCGTGAAGGTGGCGAAGGCAGCGGGCGAGACGGGCGCGATGTCACGGCGGGAGGCGGCCAGCGAGGCCCGTCGGATCCGCCGCAGCACGTCGGCATCGACCCACTCCTCGCTCTCGCGGCCCGGGAGGAAACCGCCCCGGGAGAGCACCCGCCGCGCGGAGAGCTCCGCGAGGGTCGACCGCACGGTCTCGGGCGGCAGCGGAAGATCCTCGATGAGTTCCTCGGCCGTGAAGGGGCCGTGCGAGCGAGCCCACCGCGCCACGACCTGCACCGCGGCGTCCTCGACGGGGTCGAGCACCACCGCCGGCAGCTGTCCCTCAGCGCCGCTGGGCAGCACCTCGTTCCCGGCGGCGTCCCGCCACAGGCCTGCCTCCTCGACCAGGGCGAGATGCTCGTCGTCGTGCCAGTGCAGTCGCAGAATCCTGCCCGCCGCTTCGAGCTCCGCGACAGCGCCGCGGACGGTGGCGGGGTCGGGCGCGGGCGCAGCATCGGTATCGGTATCGGTATCGGAATCGGCAACCGGGCCGGTGCGCGAGAAGCGCGCGAGCACCTGCGCCTGGGTCAGCGGCCCCAGCCGGCGCAGGGCGTCGGCCAGATCCTCAGCGTCCCGGATCGCGCGCTCGGGGCTGAGCAGCTGCGCGTCCGCGCAGACGCGGGCAATCGCCTCCGGCACCAGCAGCTCGCGCAGCGACACGGTCCCCAGCAGCTCCGCCAGGACCGACTGATCCAGGGTCAGGGCCGCGGTGCGGCGCTCTGCCAGCGGGGCGTCGGCGTCGTAGATGAAGGTGCCCTCGTACCCGAACATCACGGCGCGGGCGATGGGGCTGGGCTGGTCGACGTCGACCTCGACCAGCTCGATGCGGCCGGCCTCGAGATCGCCGAGCAGAGCGGTCAGGGCCGGCACGTCGTACTCGTCCTGCAGGCACTCCCGCGCCGCCTCCAGCATCATCGGGAAATCCGGATGGTCCCGGGCGGCGTCCAGCAGGGTGGCCGAGCGCTGTCGCTGCTGCCACAGCGGCGCCCGTGAGGTCGGCACCCGGCGCGGCAGCAGCAGCGCCCGCGCCGAGCATTCGCGGAAGCGGGAGGCGAACAGGGCCGAGGAGCCCACGAGGTGGTGGACCGTCTGTTCGATGACGTCGGGGGAGAACAGCACCAGGGCCGCGGTCGGTGCGGCCGCACCCTGCGGCAGCCGCAGCACGATGCCGTCGTCCGTGGCGACGACCTGGACCTGCGAGCCGCCGGTCTCCCGCAGCCGGTCGCTGATCGCCAGTGCCCACGGGGCGGTGACCCGCCGGCCCAGCGCGCAGTGCACCACGATCCGCCAGTCGCCGAGATCGTCGATGAAGCGCTCGAGGACCAGGCGCCGGCTGCTGGGGATCACCCCGGCGGTCTGGTTCTGCCGCTCCAGCAGCAGGTGCACCTGGGCGCGAGCATGGGGATCCAGACCCAGGCCCGTGAGCGCCTGCTCGCGCTCGCCGGGATCCTGCTCGGCGAGCTCCTCGAGGTACTCGCCGATCGCCTGACCCAGGGTCGGGGGCCGGGTCGCGTTGTCGGCGTGCCAGAACGGGAGCCGCCCGGAGAATCCGGGGGCGGGGGAGACGGTGACCCGCTCATGGGTGATCTCCTCGATCCGCCAGCTCGAGGTGCCCAGCGTGATCACATCACCACGGCGGGACTCATAGACCATCTCCTCGTCCAGCTCGCCGACCCGGCGGGGCTGCTCCGCGCCGGCTTCGAGGAACACCGGGAACAGGCCACGGTCGGGGATCGTGCCGGCATTGGTGACCACCAGGCGCTGCACGCCGGGCCGGGCCGTCAGCACGCCCCGCTCGCGATCGTGGATCAGCCGGGGCCGCAGCTCGGAGAAGGCGGTCGAGGGGTATCGCCCGGTCAGCATGTCGACAACGGCATCGAACGCGCTGCGGGGAAGCTCCGCATAGGGGTGGGCGGACCGGGCCACCTCCAGCCACCGACCGACATCCAGCTCGTCCAGGGCGGCGGCTGAGAGCGTGTGCTGGGCCAGCACATCCAGGGCGTTGCGAGGCACCTCCAGCGGCTCCAGCCGGCCCGCCGCCGCCTCGCGCACCATGAGCGCCGAGTGGACGACGTCCAGCGCATGCAGTGGATGCAGCCTCCCGCGGGAGACGTCGCCGACCCCGTGGCCGGCCCGGCCCACGCGCTGCAGCAGCGAGGCGACCGCGAACGGCGCGGAGACCTGCACGACGCAGTCCACCGCCCCCATGTCGATGCCCAGCTCGAGCGTGGAGGTGGCGACGACGCAGCGCAGCGACCCGGCCTTGAGCAGGTCCTCCGTCTGCCGGCGCGCCTCCTTGGACATGGAGCCGTGATGGACGCGGGCGATCTCGCCGGCCTCAGCGCTACCGCTGTCGCCCTGGAGGTCGGCACGTTCGAGGATCGCCTCGGGCTCGCTCGCGCGCAGCCGTCGATGCAGGAGGTTCAACCGCTCGGCGATCCGCTCGGCCTGACGCCGGGAGTTGGAGAAGACGATCGTGGAGCGGTGCGCCTCGACCTCGGCCAGGACGGCCCGCTCCACGTGCGGCCAGATCGTGCCGGAGACGTCCTCCTCGTCGACCGCGTCGGCCGGGGGAGCGACGTCGTCCATGTCCGGTACGGGCACCGTGACGCCGAGGTCCCACTGCTTGGCGCCCGGCGGGGAGACCACCCGTGCCCTGGTTCCGGCGGGGGAGAGGAAGCGAGCGACCTCCTCAGCGGGCTCCACCGTCGCCGAGAGGCCCAGTCGCTGCGGCCGACGGCGCTCGCCGGGCGCGTCGCCACCCGTGATCAGGGCATCCAGCCGCGCCAGGGACAAGGCCAGATGCACGCCGCGCTTGCTGCCGGCGACCGCGTGGACCTCGTCGAGGATGACGGTGTCCACGTCCATCAGCGTCTCCCGCGCGGCGGAGGTCAGCATGAGGAAGAGCGACTCGGGCGTGGTGATCAGGATGTCCGGCGGGTGAGCGATCAGCCGTCGCCGCTCGGAGGAGGTGGTGTCCCCGGAGCGCACGCCCACTCGGACCGGTGCCGCCTCGTGTCCGGAAGCCTCCGCCTGCGCGGCGATGCCGGCGAGCGGGCGGCGCAGATTGCGCTCGACGTCGACGCCCAGCGCCTTCATCGGGGAGATGTACAGGACCCGGGTGCGCTCCCTGCGCTGCTCCTCGGCCGACGGGGCGAACATGAGATCGTCCAGCGCGCGCAGGAAGGCCGCCAGCGTCTTGCCGGAACCGGTCGGTGCGATCACCAGGGCATCCTCGCCCGAGGCCACGGCGTCCCAGGCGCCCAACTGCACAGGGGTGGGCGCACCGAGATCCCGGGCGAACCATGCCCGCGTGGCCGGGTGCAGGCTCTCCGGCAGCTCGCGGTGCTGTGGTGCGTCGACCGACCTGTCGAACGTCCGGTCGGTGCCGGCGCCCTCCGCGCTCTGCACGGAGGGCGTGATCAGCCGCTGGTCATCGTCGCTCACCCGCCCATTGTCCCGCGGGCGGCTGCCGAGCGGAGCGGATCGAGGATGATCTCGGCCCTGCCACGGGCGGCGAAAAGTGGAAGGATGAGAGGCGATGCGCTTCGAACGCGGAGCGCGCGAGCACGACCGAACGTCTACCGAAAGGGAACGACATGGCGGAATACACGCTTCCGGATCTCGATTACGACTACGGGGCTCTCGCGCCGTCCATCTCGGGGCAGATCATGGAGCTGCACCACTCCAAGCACCACGCGACCTACGTCAAGGGCGCGAACACGGCGCTGGAGCGTCTGGCGGCGGCCCGGGAGTCGGGTGACTTCACCTCGGTCAACCAGTTCTCCAAGGATCTGGCGTTCAACCTCGGTGGTCACACGAACCACTCGATCTTCTGGAAGAACCTCTCCCCGGAAGGTGGGGACAAGCCCACCGGTGAGCTGGCCTCCGCGATCGATGAGTACTTCGGCTCCTTCGATGCGTTCCGTGACCACTTCACCGCGGCGGCGCTGGGTATCCAGGGCTCGGGCTGGGCCGTGCTGGCCTACGAGCCGGCCGGTGGCAATCTGGTGATCGAGCAGTTCTACGATCAGCAGAACGGGGTGCCGGTGGCGACGATCCCGCTGTTCCAGCTGGATATGTGGGAGCACGCCTTCTACCTCGACTANGCGCCTCCGGTCTGGTCGTCCCCCAGGCCGGATCGCGCGCGTCGATCCCGAGGGATCGACACACCATCGCCGGCGGCCGGTCCCCACAACGGGGGCCGGCCGCTTCGCTTGGGCGGCGTCTGCCTGCGCGCGGTTCCGACGAAGATCGAGCCGGCCGGCGTGGCCGGCGCCGCCACCGTTCCTCCCCATGGCCGCTTCGTCCACAGAACCGGCGGAGCACTGGAGGTCAGCGGAGGTCGCGGCAACGCTGGGGAGGGTCGGCACGGAGCCGACGCCGGGACGTCCCCGGAACCTCAGGAAGGACATCACCATGCGCGACCTCAACACAGTTCTCATGGGCAATGCCACCGCTGACCCCAGCGAGCGGCTCCAGAGCGACGGCAGCGTCACCGCGATCGTGCGCATCGCGGTGACCGGCCGCTACTACGACTCGGCCAAAGGCGACTTCACCGACCGCAAGACGGAGTTCATCTCGGTGTTCGCACGCCGGGCGCTGGCCCGCAATCTCATGCGATCGGTGAGCAAGGGCCATCCGCTGGTGGTCTCCGGCCGCCTCGGCAGCTCCGAATGGACGGCGGAGGACGGCACGATCCGTCACTCCCTGACGCTCCAGGCCGAAGCCATCGGCCACGACCTCACCTTCGGGACGGCTTCGTTCACCCGGCCGCTGAAGAACAGCGACATTCCCGATCACGACCCGCACACCGGCGAGATCGCCTCCGAGGCCGTGGACGACGCGGACGTGGACTCGGCGCTGACCGGGGAGGCACCAGTGGAAGGGGCGTTGACGACCGCCTCCTGACGTCGCCGCCTCTCGAGGTCGGCGCTGTCCGAAGCAGTTCGTGGGAAGGAGCTCAGGCGTCGGAGGTCAACGTCTGCACCAGAGCCGCAGAGAGGTCGGGGAGCAGCGCGGCGCCGAGGACATAGCCCTCCTCGTCGCCGCGGTGCACCGCCGACCACGTGGTGCCATCGGCCAGCGCCGCGACCACCACGCGCAGGGGGCGCCCCGCGGGGAGCTCGGTCTCGCCGACCCCGTCGCGCAGCGCCCACGCACTGGGCGCCAGGTCGCACGCAAGGGCTCCGCCTGCTGCCAGGTCCGGCCACTGCACCTCCTGCAGCGCGGCGAGGGGGTCCTGTCGCGGCGCCGAGTCCGCCGGCTCACCCGTGGGGCCCTCGTCGAGATCGATCGGTGTCAGGTGCAGGTCATCAGGGGCGTCCGCGCCGGCGCCGTCGGCGCCCAGCAGTGCTGCGAGGGCGGGCGAGGCCGCCGTCAGCTCCGCACTGCGGGCCAGGGCGAAGAGCCTGGGAGCGGGAAGGGGCTCATCCTCGAGATGGCGGGCCACCTCGAGGACCGCGGCGGCGAGGGCGGCCGTGGGGGCATCGAGCGGGTCCGCGTCGGGAGTCGTCATCGGATCGAGAGGTCCCTTACAGCTTCGGCCTGACAGAATAGAGGGGTCACCGCCATGAGCGGCGGCGCCCACTGTACCCGGAGACCCGACGTTGCTCCCTGCGTAGCTGCAGGTGGTGCCGCCGGCTCCGACCCCGAGGCACCCGAGGTTATCCGTGAGTTTCTCCGCCCCATTCGGCGACATGCCCCGGCCGCGCCCGCGCCCGGCTTCCGACCCGAACACGACGGACCGGCGGAGGATCTCCCCGTTGGCGATCGCCGCGATCGCGGTCGCGGCCCTGATCCTGCTGCTGCTCATCGCATCGGAGCTGTGGACGAAGTATCTCTGGATGGATCAGCTCGGCTTCACCAGCGTGCAGGTCGTCCGCTGGGTCACGCAGGGCATCCTGTTCGTGCTCGGGTTCCTCGTGTTCTCGGTGCCGCTGTTCCTGAGCCTGCGGATGGCCTACACCAAGCGTCCGGTCTACCCGCCGGTCACGCGTGAGCAGGAAGCCCTCGAGCAGTTCCGCTCCGCGGTCGATCCTCTGCGCCGCGGCGTGACCATCGCAGCACCGCTGATCATCGGGGCATTCGGCGGGCTGGCGGCCTCGCGCGGCTGGCAGGACGTCCAGCTGTTCCTGCATCCCCAGCCCTTCGGCGAGGTCGATCCGATCTTCGCCAACGACATCTCGTTCTACGTCTTCACGCTGCCCGTGATCGACATGATCATCAACTTCGGCAGGTTCGTCCTGCTGGTGACGATCGTGGGCGCGGTCATCGGCCACTTCATCTACGGCGGTGTCGCCTGGGGGCAGGAGAGCGGGCTCGAGGTCACGCGCGCCGCGCGCCGGCACCTCGGTGTCCTGGCCGCGATCTACGTGCTGATCCTCGGTGCGGGGCACTGGTTCCAGCGCTATGACCTGCTGACCGCCGAGCACGACCGCTTCCACGGTGCCTCGTACGCCGACGAGAACGCCATCCTGCCCGCGCAGACCATCCTGGCGATCGCCGCTGTGGCGGTCGCGGCCCTGTTCGTGCTGTGGATCTTCCGGTCCGACTGGCGGATCCCCGCGATCGGCGCCGGCCTGATGATCCTGTCCACGCTGGCCGTGGGGAACCTCTATCCCTGGGCCATCCAGCAGTTCCAGGTCCAGCCCAACGAGCGTGCGCTGGAACAGCCCTTCATCCAGCGCAACATCGACGCCACCCGCGCCGCGTTCGACATCGACGACGTCAACGAGGTCTCCTACACCGCGACCACCGACGCCGAGCCGGGCGCTTTGCGCGAGGACGCCTCGACCACCGCGCAGATCCGCCTGATGGACCCCAACATCATCTCGCCCACGTTCGAGCAGCGCGAGGCGAACCGTCGCTACTGGGGCTTCGACGACGTGCTCAGCGTGGACCGCTACGAGATCGACGGCGAACTGCAGGACACCGTCATCGGCGTGCGTGAGCTGCGACCGGACAAGTTCGGCCTCAACGAGCGCTCATGGGTGGATCAGCACATCATCTACACCCACGGCTACGGCACCGCCGCCGCCTATGGCAATCAGCGCAACGCCGATGGAGAGCCCAGCTTCCTGCAGTCCGGTGTGCCCGGCGATGGTGCCTTCGGCGACTACGAGGAGCGGGTCTACTTCGGCCGTCACTCTCCGGACTACTCCATCGTCGGCGCCCCCGAAGGCCATGAGCCCGAGGAGTTCGACTACCAGTCCGGGACCGATGACGAGGAGGGCGGAGACCAGGTCTACAACACCTTCCAAGGTGATGGCGGCCCCTCCGTCGGCGGCTTCTTCAACCAGCTGCTGTACTCGATCAAGTTCCGCGATCCCAACATCCTGATCTCGGGGTACCTCAACGAAGAGTCGCAGATCCTCTACGACCGCGACCCGCAGGAGAGGGTCCGCCAGGTCGCGCCGTTCCTCTCGCTGGACTCCCAGATGTACCCGGCCGTCGTGGACGGGGAGATGGTGTGGGTCATCGATGGGTACACGACCACCGACGAGTACCCGTACTCCCAGTCCGCCGAGCTGGACGGGGTCGTCGATGATTCGCAGACCAACCCCAACGAGACCGCAGCTGCGCGTGACCGCGAGGCGAACTACATGCGCAACGGCGTCAAGGCGACGGTCAACGCGTTCGACGGGTCGGTGACCCTGTACTCCTGGGACACCGAGGACCCGATCCTCAAGGCGTGGTCCGAGGTGTTCCCCGATGCCCTCCAGCCCGCCTCGGAGATCAGTGGTGAGCTGATGAGCCACCTGCGCTACCCGGCGGACTACTTCAAGGCACAGCGCGAGATGCTCTCGAAGTACCACGTCACCGACGCGGACGACTTCTTCGGCCAGCAGGACTTCTGGCAGGTCTCGCCGGATCCGACCGTTCCGGCTCCGGAGAATCCGGATGGCAGCTCCGGCGAGCAGCCCGCCCAGCCGCCGATGTACCTGTCGATGCAGATGCCCAACGCGGATGAACCCAGGTTCACGCTCTCCTCGAGCTATATCCCGACAGAGGGCCAGAACGTGCTCACGGGCTACCTGGCGGTGGATTCCGAGACCGGCAGCACGGAGGGCAACCCTGCGGACTCCTACGGTGACAAGACGCTGCTGGTGCTGCCCGCCTCGAACCCGGTCAACGGGCCGGGGCAGGTGCAGGCCACGTTCAACGCCGAACCGAACGTCTCCCAAGCCCTGAACCTGCTGAAATCGGGCAACTCCGAGGTGATCAACGGCAACCTGCTCACGCTGCCCGTCGGCGGCGGTCTGCTGTACGTCCAGCCGGTGTTCCTGCAGTCCTCCGCCTCCGGCGGCGGCACGCAGTACCCGCTGCTGCAGATGGTGCTGGTCTCCTTCGGCGACAAGATCGGCTTCGCCCCGACGCTCGACGAGGCCCTGGATCTGGTCTTCGGCGGTGATTCCGGCGCCACCGCCGGCGACGCCGAGGTCACCGACCCCGACGGTGTCGCCGGTACCGCCGACACCGAGACCGGCGAGGGCACGGTCGAGACGCCGGACGGCGAGGAGGCGCCGGCGGACGGCGAGGAGCCCCCGGCCGACGAGGAGCAGCCCGCAGACCAGGGAGGCTCCGCCCAGGAGCGTCTCGACCAGGCCCTGGCGGATATGGACGCCGCCGTGAAGGACTCGGAGGAGGCCATGGCAGCGGGGGACTGGGCGGCCTACGGCGAGGCCCAGGAGCGCGTCGCCGACGCCCTCCAGCGCGCCGTCGAGGCCAACGAGGAGCTCGGCGGGTCCGGCGTCCCGGCTCAGCCGTCCGATGGCGGGGGCGGCTGAGCCTCGGCTCCTGACTCCTGCCTGATCAGGACGCCCGATCGCTCCGGTGCCATGCCGCTGCGGTCGGGCGTTTTGACGTTCGCGCAGGTGAACGGGCCATGAACGTGTGATGGCACACGTTGGACGGCGATGAGTTGGACGCCGGCGGGCGGTGCCCGTAAAGTTATGGATGTCGCCGCGGGGTGGAGCAGTTCGGTAGCTCGCCGGGCTCATAACCCGGAGGTCGTAGGTTCAAATCCTGCCCCCGCTACGAGATAGGGCCCCTGGTCCGGTGGAAACACCGACCAGGGGCCTTTGTGCTGTGCCCTCGAACGGCACCGCAGGTCAGCACCTGGCTCTGGCAGGATATCGACCATGACGACGCCATCTCTGCCCGAGCCCCGGACCCTGCTCTTCATCGGCGACTCCATCACCGACTGCCAACGCCGCGAGGATCCCGAGGAGCTGGGATACGGCTACGTACGCCTGATCGCCGAGCACTTCGCCGCCCACGAGCCCACAGCTCGGGTCATCAACCGCGGGATCGGCGGGCACAAGGTCGCGGACCTCGTCGGCCGCTTCGGTCCGGACTGCCTCGACCTCGATCCGGACGTCGTCACGATCTATGTCGGTGTCAACGATGCCTGGCACCGCTTCACCCGGGGCGAGGAGATCACGCCCGAGGAGTTCGAAGAGGGCTACCGCTTCCTGCTCGACCAGCTCTCGGCCACCCGGCCCGCCGTGCCGGTGCTGCTGGTGATCCCGTTCGTCGTCGACGTCGACGAGGACAAGACGATCATCCACACGGACCTGGACGTGAAGGTCCGGATCATCCGCGATCTCGCCCGCGAGTTCGGCCATGCCGTCGTCGACCTCGAGGCGGTGCTCCAGCGCGCCTGGAGCGTCGGTCACACCCCGCTCAGCATCGCCGAGGACGGCGTGCATCCGACGATCGCCGGGCACCGACTCATCGCCGACGCCTGGCTGGAGACGTTCGCCCAGGTCGATACGGCCCGCCGCTGACAGCACCCGTCCGAACCGGTCGCGTCCTCAGCGCAGCGGCGGCGTCACGTCCAGCGAGAGGAAGCCGCGGCGGAAGGTGCGGGCGTCGACCACCAGCAGCCGGCCCGGACGCACCGGGTTGCGCAGCCGCACGTGCCCGCTGCGGGGATCGGCGCCCACCACCGCGAACACGTGGTTCGGCGGCAACCGGCCGTGGGCGGTGGTGACGAGCCCGCTGAGCGGATGCGTAGAGGCGGCGACCGCCCTGCCCTCGTCGGTCCAGGCCGCCAGCTGGGCAGCAGGCGGCAGGCGCAGCAGCGTCCGCACTCGCATCCCCAGCAGCAGTTCGAACCCGAAGCGCGCGAAGCCGCGCTGAATGTAGCCGTAGCCGCCGGCCACATACGCGGTGATCGCCTTCTCCAGGGCGCCCGCCCAGCCAGGATTCGCACCGTCGCGCCTCGCGTAGAGGAACTCGCCGGCGTCGTCGACGGGCATCATCCGATCCACGCGGATCGGGTGGCCCAGCGCGGGAAGATGCATCTCGACAGTTCCGTCGGGCAATGCCGACAGCAGCTGGGCGAGACGCTCCGGGGCGGTCTCGTGGATCGCCAGCATCGCGGCGAGCAGCCAGCAGTCCCCGAGGCGTCCCTGCCGGGGCCGCAGCAGACGCGGGGGAGCCAGGGGACCGGTGTCCTGCCTCCATCCGGCGGCGCGGGGACCGAGGCCGGGTGTTGCCGGCACATATGCCTCGCGCGCCCGCCCGGTCAGGGCGAGCGCGCGAAGGGTGCGGCGCCAGGTCCGCACGCGGGGCCGCGAGTCGGGCGCCATCAGGATCGTGCCCGGTGGGATGCTCGCGGTCTCGTACGGTCCTCGGCGATCAGTGGGCCTCGGCGGGGACGATCTTCTGCCCGGTGTGCTCCATGACCTCGTGGAACCAGGGCTGGGAGATGTCGAAGGCCTTGTGGCCGGCGATGCGCTCGAACTCGATCGCGCGCAGCACGTCCTCGTTGCCCTCGTCGTGGCCGATCACGCCCGATCCACCCTCGAGGGCGGTCTGGACGGCGAGGTCGGTCATGGACTTGATCAGACGCAGGTCCTCGGCGTTGGCCTTGGCCGAGCGGGAGAAGTAGCCGGACTTCTGGACCATGACCTTCTCGGCGCCGAGCTTGGCGGCGAACTGGTCGGCGAACCACTGGCCGGGGTTGATCTTGTCGATCTTGACGTGGCCGAAGGGGTCCTTCTCGGGCTCCACGCCGCGGGCCTGCATCTCGGCGATGATCTCCGGGATGCCGGCGCCCTCGGACAGGAAGATGTTCACGCAGCCGACCTCGTCCATGACGCCCTTGAGCCGCTCGGCCTCGGCGTCGATGTCCAGCGCCAGCTCGGGCAGGAACACCGCGTGGACGTCCCAGCGCTCGGCGCGGTGGCCGATCGAGGGCAGCCACTCCTGCTGGGCGTGCCAGCGCTGGTAGAAGCGTGCGGCCTCGGCGGTGAGGTACCCGCAGGCGCGGCCCATGATCTCGTGGACGATGAGCATGCGCGGGTTCGAGCCGTGCTCGGCGATGATGTTCTGGGCGAAGATGCTGGTCTGCTCGGCGGCGCTCTGGGCGCCGAGGGACTGGCGGATCGGCACGATGTCGTTGTCGATCGTCTTGGGCAGGCCGACGACCTGGAGGTCGTGGCCGTTGTCGTGGAGGTACTTCGCCAGGTCCGCGGCGGTGGTGTTGGTGTCGTCGCCGCCGATGGTGTGCAGGACGTCGACGCCGTCCTCCTGGAGCTTGGTGGCCGCCACCTCGAGGGCGTCCTGGCCCTCCTCGATCAAGCCGCGCTCGACGAGGTTCGCGGTGTTGGTGAGCTTGACGCGGGAGTTGCCGATGGGGGAGCCGCCGTAGTTGTGCAGCAGGCCCGCCTTGGCGCGCACCTCGTCATCGACGACGATCTTCTCCCCGGTCAGCAGACCCCAGTAGCCGTGCTTGTACGCGATGATCTCGACATCGGGCACCAGCTCGTTGTAGCGCTCGATGAGGCCGCCGACGGCGGAGGACAGGCAGGGGGCATAGCCACCTGCGGTCAGCAGGGCGACGCGCTTGACGGTCATGGAGAGGGGGTCCCTTCACGGTTCGGGGTCACGACTCGACGAGTCTACCGATGCCCGGCCCCTCCGCCGCGCGGCGTCCGTCCCCTCAGACGGCCTCGGCCGCGAGCGCGGTGAGGATCTCCTCGTGCAGCAGCCCGTTGGTGGCCACGGCGTTGCCGCCGAAGGGACCGTCCTCGCCGTCCAGCGAGGTGAATCGCCCGCCCGCCTCGGTGACGATCGGCGCCAGGGCGACCATGTCGTGCAGAGCGAGCTCGGGCTCGCAGGCGACGTCGACAGCGCCCTCGGCGACCAGCATGTACGACCAGAAGTCGCCGTAGGCGCGGGTGCGCCAGAAGCGCTGCATGAGGTTGAGCATCTGCGGGAGCCGGTCGCGCTCGGCCCAGCCGTGCAGGGAGGAGTAGGACAGCGAGGCCTCCTCCAGCCGGTCGATGCCGGAGACGCTGAGCCGGGTGGCGCTGTTGATCCGCGAACCGGTCCATGCCCCGGCGCCGGTGCCTCCCCACCATCTGCGGCCGAGCGAGGGGGCGGAGACGAGGCCGACGACGGGCCGGCCGTCCTCGATCAGACCGATCAGGGTTCCCCACACCGGGACCCCGCGCACGAAGTTGCTGGTGCCGTCGATGGGGTCGATGACCCACTGGCGCGGTGAGGAGCCGGTGGTGCCGAACTCCTCGCCGATCACCTGGTCCCGGGAGCGGGCACGGGCCAGCTGCGCGCGCACCAGCTGTTCGGCGGCCTTGTCGGCGTCGGTGACCTCGGTGAGATCGGGCTTGGTGGTGACCTCGAGATCCTGCGCCTTGAAGCGGGACAGCGTCAGCTGGTCCACAGCATCGGCGAGCACATGGGCGAGGCGCAGGTCGTCGGCATAGCGGCTGGACATGGAGCCCACCCTAGAGCTCCGGGGGCCCGCAGCCGCGCAGCGACGCGGAACCACGGGGCGGAGCCGGGCGTCCCGGTGCGGAGAATCCGCCCTGCGCGATTCGGGCCCGGCCGCGGGGCGCGGTCACACGTCCCAGGGGTCGTTCTGGCGCAGCGTGACCGCCAGCCTGCGATAGGAGGCCAGACGGGCCGGTCCCGCGCTGCCGGCCGCTCCGGTCTCGACCAGCTCGTCGAGGGCGCAGTCCGGAGCGTCCTCCAGGTGGCTGCAGCCCCGGGGGCAGGACTCGGCGAGGCCGGCCAGATCCTCGAAGGCATCCAGCAGCTCGTCGGGATCGACGTGCCCCAACCCGAAGGAGCGCACCCCCGGGGTGTCGATCACCCACCCGTCGGCGCCCGGCAGCTGCATCGCGAGCGCCGAGGAGGAGGTGTGGCGGCCACGGCCGGTGACGTCGTTGACCTCGCCGATGGCCCGGTCGGTGCCGGGGACCAGCGCGTTGATCAGGGTGGACTTGCCGACGCCGGAGTGGCCGATGAGCACGCTGATGCGGCCGGAGAGCCGCTCGCGCAGCTCCTCGAGACCCTCGACCTCCCCATCGGGGCGGCGACGGGTCACGACGTGGTCCAGGCCCAGCGGGGTGTAGCTGCGCAGGAACTCCTCGGGGGAGCGCAGATCGGCCTTGGTCAGCACCAGCAGGGCATCCACCCCGGCGACGTAGGCCGCCACCAGGCAGCGGTCGATCATCCCGCCGCGCGGCTCCGGTTCGGCGACGGCGGTCACCATCACCATCAGGTCGACATTGGCGACCAGCGGGCGCTCGGTGGAGTCGTCGTCGTCGGCGCTGCGGCGCAGGAACGAGCTGCGCTCGTGGATCCGCACGATCCTCGCCAGCGTCCCCTCGCGACCCGAGGTGTCACCGACCAGTCCCACCAGGTCGCCGGGGACGACGGGGGAGCGGCCCAGCTCCCGGGCGCGCATCGCGGTCACGGTGCGCTCCTCATCCGTGCCCGCGCCGACCACGGTCCGCCAGCGCCCGCGGTCGACCGAGACCACGCGTGCGGTGATCGCGTCGGCGTGCGCCGGGCGGTCCTTCGTGCGGGGCCGCGACCCGCGACGGTTGGGCCGGACGCGGACGTCGGCCTCGTCGTAGTCGCGCGGTGATCGGCTCACGCGTCCTCGCCGGCGGGCGGGTCGGTGTGCAGCATCGACAGCCACATCCCCACGAAGTCCGGCAGGGTCTTCTGGGTGGTGCCGATGTCGACGACCCGCAGGTCGGGCACACGCAGACCGAGGATGGCGGCGGCGGTGGCGAGCCGGTGGTCCTCGTAGGTCTCGAACGTGTCCCCGTGCAGCTCGCCCGGGTGGATCTCGAGACCGTCCTCGTGCTCGAGAGTGCGTGCGCCGACCTTGGTCAGCTCCGTGGCCAGGGCCTTCAGCCGGTCCGTCTCGTGGCCGCGCAGATGCCCCACGCCCCGCAGCCGGGACGGCGAATCGGCCAGGGCGGCGACGGCGGCGATCGTCGGCACCAGCTCGCCGACGGCGGACATGTCCGCGTCGATGCCCTGGACGGCGCCGGTCCCGCGCACGGTGAGAGTGCGGCCCTCGCGCCAGACCTCGGCGCCCATCCGGCTGAACAGGTCCCGATAGGCGTCTCCGGGCTGTGTGGTGACCTCCGGCCAGTCGTCCACGGCCATGGTGCCGCCGGTGACCATCGCGGCGGCGAGGAACGGGCCCGCGTTCGAGAGATCGGGTTCCACCGTGGTGGCGACCGGTTCGATCTCGCCGCGGGCGACGGTCCACACCGGCCTGCCCGTCCCGTCCCTGTGGTGCGCGGTCTCGACGCCGGCCTGGCGCAGCGTCTCCACGGTCATCTCGATGTGCGGCAGGGACGGGAGCGTCTTGCCCACGTGGACGAGCTCGAGGTCCGCCTCACCACGGGCCCCGACCAGTAGCACGTTGGAGATGAACTGGCTGGAGGCCGAGGCATCGATCTCGACCCGGCCGCCGCCGAGGCGCCCGGTGCCGTGCACGGTGAGCGGCAGGTGGCCGGGCACTCCGTGCTCGGTGACCCCCACGCCCTGCTGCCGAAGGGCCGCGATCACGGCGCTCATGGGCCGTGCCAGGGCCGCATCGTCCCCGGTGAACCGCACGTCCCCGTGGTGCAGCGCCGCCAGCATCGGCACGAAGCGCATGACGGTCCCTGCCAGACCCGTGTGGATCTCGATCGGATCCGCAGGATGCGGCGAAGGCGGCGGGAGCGGATGGATGCGCAGCGAGTCCTCATGGACCTCGAGGGTGGCCCCGAGGCGTTCGAGCGCATCGCGCATCAGGCGGGTGTCCCGCGAGACCAGGGCCCCGCGCAGATCGGAAGGTCCCGCCCCGGCGGCCGCCAGCACCATCCAGCGGGCGGTCAGCGATTTCGATCCCGGGACCCGCACCAGGGCATCGACGGGTCTGTCGGCGACCGGTGCCGTCCACAGGACCTCGGGGGACACGGCCTCAGCCCCGCTGCGAGGCGAGCTGCTTCTGCGCGGAGCCCGCCGTGGCCTTGGCGCGCTTCTGGGCCTTGCCGGCCTTCTTCTGCAGGTCCCGCTTGGTGGCGTCGGCCTTCTTCTCCAGCTTCCGCTGCGTGGAGCCGGCCTTCTTCTCGAGCTCGCGCTGCTTGGCGGCGGCCCTCTTCTGGCTGGTCTCGACGAACTTGTTCACCTGGTACCCGAGCGAGGGGCGGCCCTCGTGATCGACCACGGCCAGCAGCACGCCGCCGAGCAGGCCGGCGTCGGTGAGGATCGACTGGACCTCCTGCAGGAGCTCCTCGCCGCGCAGCTCCCACACCTTCTTGCGACCGGCCCAGCCGACCGACGTGGTCAGCAGCAGCGCCGCGGCCGCGGCGCGGGGGCAACGGTTGGTGGCGTACAGGACGCCGGCGCCGGCGGCGACGGCGCCGCTGACCCGGATGATCGTGCGCACGTCCACGAAGTCGGGGGTCGAGGACTTGGCCAGAGCGGAGTCGACCGCCTCGAACGCCTCGGGGTAGACATCGATCTCGCGCTCGGGGCGCTGGGCGGTGCGCACGCCTTCATAGATGAAGGGAGCGGCGAGCAGGGGACGGGCGATACGGCGGACCAGGGCCATGGTGTCCTCACGATCTTGACGAGTGTCAGCAGGTCCGGTGACCGATGTCGGGCAGGTCACCGACGTCCAGACTACCGCGCAGGGAACAAGCGCCGCGCCCGGCGCGTTGAACCATCCGGTCCCGACGCGCGCCGCTGGCCCGCGGGTGGCCGCACGGCAGCGATGAGCCGACAGATCGGTAGACATCGGTGGACCCCGACAACGGTCGATGGACGGCGACAGATACCGACACACGACGGCAGGCATCGACACACGACAGCAGACGACAACCGGCGACGACAGACGACAGCAGACGACAACAGACCAGGCAATGCGCGAAGGCGACCCCGGCGCAGGGAAGGCGGACGATGACTGCACTGCTCACACAGGCCCCTGCCCGCCGTTCTGGCGTAGGTTGGACGGCAATGATCCAGACAGATTCCGCCCCGAGCCCCGACGCGGGCCTCCCGGAGACCCCGACCGCCTCCTCCGCCACCACGGGGCCTGAGGGCGGCGGCGGTACCGCGCCCGAAGCGGCCGGCGACGAGCAGTCCCAGCGCCTCGCGCAGTCCTCCGGTCCCGACGGGGCCGCGGACGCCTTCGACTTCGAGAGCGAGGCGCTGTCCCATCTGGACTCGCTGTACGGCGGTGCCCTGCGGATGACGCGCAACCCGCACGACGCGGAGGACCTCGTCCAGGAGACCTTCATGAAGGCCTTCCGCGCCCGCGACCGCTTCACGCCGGGCACCAACATGCGCGCGTGGCTGTACCGGATCATGACCAACAGCTACATCTCGACCTACCGTCAGAAGCAGCGCCGCCCCCAGGAGGCCTGGAACGAGAACGTCGAGGACTGGCAGCTCGCCGAGGTCGCCTCGCACACCAGCAGCGGGCTGCGCTCCGCGGAGGCCGAGGCGCTGGACCACCTGCCGGACTCCGCGGTCAAGGACGCCCTCAGCGAACTGCGCGAGGACTACCGGCTCGCGGTGTACCTCGCCGATGTCGAGGGGTTCGCCTACAAGGAGATCGCCGAGATCATGGACACCCCGATCGGGACCGTGATGTCCCGGCTGCACCGGGGACGCCGCCAGCTGCGCGACATGCTCTCCGGCTACGCCTACCGCAGCGGCTTCCTGCGCGCGGACCCCTCGGCCGCGGCCGGGGCGGACGATGACACCACCGGCTCGAGAGATCGGGAGGAGGAACGATGACCCAGAACGACATGACCGCGACCGGCGGCACCGATCAGCCCCGCCGCGACCTGCGCTACGGTCTCGAGGAGGCGCTCGACGGCGAGCTGCCCCCCGAGGTGGTGGCACGGATGGAGCGCCACACCGAGGGCTGCCCCGAGTGCGCCGAGGAGTGGGAGCAGGTGCGCCGGATGAAGGAGCTCGTGCGCCGCAGCTGTGCGGATCGCGCGCCGTCCTCCCTGCGCGAGCGGATCGCGGTGCAGTACCGCAGCGTCTCGGTGACCCGGACCACCGACGCCGACGGCAGCACCAGCGTGCGCATCACCACGACCAGTACCCGCCGGCAGCTGCCCGACTGCTGACCCGCGCCGACGACACCTGCGCCGACGGCATCCGCAGACGACAGGAGGCCCCTCCCCGAACGGGGAAGGGCCTCCTGTCAGTTCGCGCCGAGCGCGATCACGGTCAGCTGTTGGGGCGCTTGCCGTGATTCGCGCTGTTCTTGCGGCGAGCCTTGCGCTTGCGTCCTCGCTTGCTCATCACGTTCTCCTTCCTTCGCCCGGCAACCCGATGATTGTGCCACAGCCTCGCTGATCGAGGCGGGCAACGAGGGCCGGGAGGTCACAGCTGAGGGGGAGGTCACTCCGGCCGTGGAAGCGCTCGGGCCCGGAGGCTCACGAGGAGGTGCCCAGCCAGGATCCGAAGCCGCCGTGGAGGACGAGCCAGGCCATCAGCCCGTAGCCGGTCTGGCCGGGGTGGTCACCGGGGGAGCGCGCCACGTCGGACTCCCACTGATCGTGCCCGGAGAGGCCGCTGACCGTGTTCACATAAGGGATCCGGCGCCGCGAGCAGACGTCCTCGAACGCGCCGGAGAGCTCCTGGATCGTGGCGGTGACCTGGGAGTCTCTGCTGGGAGGCGGGCCCACCACGAACGCTGGGATCCGCAGTCGCTCCAGGCCGTCCAGGATCTTGGCGAGGTTCAGCCGGGAACGGGCCAGGGAGATCCCGGCCTCGACGTCGGCGCGGCCCATGGCCAGGACGACGCGGTGGTCGACCCTGCCCTCGGCCTGCGCCGTGAGGTCCATCCGGCGCCTGACGTCCTCGTCCCACCGGTCGGCGAGCTCCGCGGTGGTCTCTCCAGGAAGCGCCGAGGTGAACACGTCGATGCGGTTCTCGGCGCCCTGCTCACTGGCCACGGCACGACCCAGCCACCCCAGGGCGCGAGCATCGCCGATGCCGGCGAGGAGCTCGTCACCGAGCGCGATGACCCGGATCCGGCAGTCCGAATTCGGGGTGGTCGATGTGGACACGGTGTGCACCGGGGCCTCCTGAGGGACGGGAACGTCAACTGTATCGGCGAGGAGGGTCGGGGGCGAACCCGCGGCCCGGTGGCGCCGCTCAGGATTCGAAGGCGCGGGTGAGCAGGTCCTCCTGCTCCTCCTTGTGCGTCGTCGCCGACCCGGTGGCCGGGGAGGCCGACGCCGGACGGGCGACGACCTTCAGCGTGCGCCCCACCTCGACGGCGAAGTTCAGGGCCATGAAGCCCCACGCGCCCTGGTTCAGCGGCTCCTCCTGGACCCACGTCAGCGAGGCCTCGGGATAGGCATCCAGCACCTGGGTGAGCTGCTCCGTGGGCAGCGGGTAGAGCTGTTCGAGACGGACGATCGCGGTATCGGTCAGCTCCTCCTTCTCGCGGCGGGCCGCCAGATCCCAGTACACCTTGCCGGAGGCCAGCAGCACCCGGCTCACGCCGGAGGCGTCGACCGTGGAATCCGCCAGCACCGGCTCGAAGCTGCCGGTGGTGAAGTCCTCCACCGAGCTGACCGCGGCCTTGTTGCGCAGCATCGACTTCGGCGTGAACACGATCAGCGGCTTGCGCGGATCGGTCTTGGCCTGCCGGCGCAGGAGATGGAAGTAGCTGGCCGGGGTCGACGGCATCGCCACCCGCAGGTTCTCCTCGGCGCACATCTGCAGGAACCGCTCGATGCGCGCGGAGGAGTGGTCGGGCCCCTGCCCCTCGTAGCCGTGGGGCAGCAGCAGCACGACGCTGGAGTTCTGCCCCCACTTCTGCTCCGAGGCCGAGATGAACTCGTCGATGACGACCTGTGCGCCGTTGACGAAATCGCCGAACTGCGCCTCCCACAGCACCAGCGACTCCGGGTTCTCCACGGAGTAGCCGTACTCGAAGCCCAGCGCCGCGAACTCCGAGAGCGAGGAGTCGTAGACGTTGAAGCGCGCCTGGTCCTCGGAGAGGTTCGCCAGCGGCGTCCAGGTCTCGCCGGTCTCGTGGTCGATGAGCACGCTGTGGCGCTGGACGAAGGTACCGCGGCGGGTGTCCTGACCGGTCAGGCGCACCCGCCGGCCCTCCATCAGCAGCGACCCGAACGCGAGCAGCTCACCGTAGGCCCAGTCCACGCCGCCCTGGGTGGACATCTGCTGGCGCCGGGCCAGGAGCGCGCCGAGCTTGGGATGGACGGTGAAGGAGTCCGGGACGGCCCCGTGCACCTCGCCGATGCGCTCGAGCACGGAGGCGTCCACGGCGGTCTGGACCGGGCCGCGGTCGCTTCCCGAGCGCTGCGAGGCGGGCAGATCAAGACCCTGCACGCTGGAATCGGGATCGGCGTCCGACCCCGAGCGGGTGGAGGCGAACGCTTCGTCCAGGTGCTCCTGGAAGTTGCGCACCAGGCCCTCGGTCTCCTCCTCGGTGAGGTCGCCCCGTTCGATGAGCGCTTCCATGTACAGCTTGCGGGCGCTGGGCTTCTCCTTGATCAGCGAGTACATCTGCGGCTGCGTCATCGAGGGGTCGTCGCCCTCGTTGTGACCGCGGCGGCGGTAGCAGACCATGTCGATGACCACGTCGCGGTGGAACTTCTGGCGGTAGCGGAAGGCGATCTCGGCGACCCGCACGCAGGCCTCGGGATCATCGCCGTTGACGTGGAAGATGGGCAGCTGCGTCGACTTCGCGACGTCGCTGGAATAGAACGACGAGCGCGAGGAATCCGGCAGCGTCGTGAAGCCGATCTGGTTGTTGATGATCACGTGGATGGTGCCGCCGGTGCGGTATCCGCGCAGCTCCGAGAGGTTCAGCGTCTCGGTGACCACGCCCTGGCCGGCGAAGGCCGCGTCGCCGTGCAGGAGGATGGGCAGCACCGGGAACTCCCCGGGGCGCTCGAGCTGGTCCTGCTTGGCCCGCGTGATGCCCTCGAGAACGGGATTGACCGCCTCCAGGTGCGAGGGGTTCGCCGCGAGATACACCTTGGTCGGCTCCCCGTCGTGGGAGGTGTAGGTGCCCTCGGTGCCCAGGTGGTACTTCACATCGCCGGAGCCCATGGTCTGGCCGTAGTTGCCCTCGAACTCCTGGAAGATCTGTCCGTAGCTCTTGCCGGCCAGGTTCGCGAGCACGTTGAGGCGACCACGGTGGGGCATCCCGATGCAGACCTCGTCGACGTCGTCGTGCGCGGCGCCGTGCAGCACCGCGTCGAGCATCGGGATCACGGACTCCCCGCCCTCGAGCGAGAACCGCTTCTGGCCGACGAACTTGGTCTGCAGGAAGGTCTCGAACGCCTCGGCGGCGTTGAGGCGCTCCATGATGTGGGTGTGCTCGACCTTGTCGAACGGCCGGCGCGGAGTCTCCATCTCCCGCTGCAGCCAGGCGCGCTCCTCCGGATCGGAGATATGCATGTACTCCACACCGATGGTGCGGCAGTACGCGTCGCGCAGGACCCCGAGGATCTCGCGCAGAGTCATCTCGTCCTTGCCGCCCAGCCCGCGGGTGGGGAAGATGCGGTCGAGGTCCCACAGCGTCAGCCCGTACGTCTCGACGTCGAGATCCGGGTGGGTGCGGATCTTGTACTGCAGCGGATCGGTGTCCGCCATCAGATGGCCGCGCACACGGTAGGAGTGGATCAGGTCCATGACCCGCGCGAGACGCTCGGACTTGGAATCCTTGAACGGATTGTCCGGCACCCAGCGGATCGGCTGGTAGGGGAGCCGCAGGGAGGCGAAGACGCGGTCGTAGAAGCCGTCCTTGCCCAGGAGCTTGTCACCCATGAGCTTGAGGAACTCGCCGGAGGCGGCGCCCTGGATGATCCGGTGGTCGTAGGTGGAGGTCAGCGTCATGACCTTCGAGACCGCGAGGTCCGCGAGGGTGGCCGGGCTGGCTCCCTGGAACTGGGCGGGGTAGTCCATCGCGCCGACGCCGACGATCGTGCCCTGGCCCTGCATGAGCCGCGGGATGGAATGGACGGTGCCGATGCCGCCGGGGTTCGTCAGCGACACCGTGGTGTGCGAGAAGTCCTCCATGGTCAGCTTGCCGGCGCGGGCCTTGCGCACCACTTCCTCGTAGGCCTTCCAGAAGCCGAGGAAGTCGAAGCGCTGGGCGGCCTTGATGTTCGGCACGACCAGGCCGCGCGAGCCGTCGGGGCGAGGCATGTCGATGGCGAGGCCGAAGTTGACGTCCTCGCGCTTCAGCAGCAGCGGCTTGCCCTTCTCATCGACATCGAACCCGTTGTTCATGTCGTTGACCTCGGTGATGGCCTCGACCATCGCCCAGCCGATGAGGTGGGTGAAGGAGACCTTGCCGGCGCGGTTGCGCTTGAGGTGGTTGTTGATCACGACGCGGTTGTCGAACAGCAGCTTCACCGGCACGTCGCGCACGGAGGTCGCCGTCGGCACCCCGAGCGACTCGTCCATGTTGCGCACGACGGCAGCGGCCGGGCCGCGCAGCTTGACCCGCTCCGGCTCCTGCAGCTCGACCACGGGGATCTGCGCGGTGGTGGTGGGGATCTTGGCCGGGCGGTCCGACGTGGTCGAGACGGCGGGCTTCTTCTGTTCGTCCTTCGCGGATGCGTCGTTCACGGGAGCAGATTCCTTCGCGGACTGAGAGGGTGCCGCGTTGCTCGCGGCAGGAGGAGTGGGAGCGTCGGAGGAGGGGGCGTCGGACGGCGGGGAGCTCTCGGCCTCGTCGGCCTGCCGGGGCTGCTGCTCGGCCTCGCCGGTCGGCGTCCGCTCGTCGGCCTCTTTCGAGGGGGACGAGTCGGTCTCCTCCGGCGCGCCGGAGGAAGCCTCCGGGGCGGGGTCCGGTGATGTCTCTGCTCGGTGGGAGGAGAAGTACTCCGCCCAACTGGGGTCGACGCTCGAGGGATCTTGCTGCCACTGCTCGCGGAGTGCGTCCACGAGCCATTGATTCGGACCGAACTCCGAGGTCCCGGAGTCCTGTGTCTGCTGTGACACTCTGAGATCGCCAGCCTTCTCACAGTCGAGTGATGCGGATATTGACAGCCTAACGGAGCAGGGCCGATGGATTGGGCCGCTCGCGCGGTCTGCGGGAGATTGACCGCCTGGTCGTGGGTGACATCACGTCGGCGGTCCGACCCGCGGCAGGACCACCCGGATCAGGGACGAGCGGCCGTCCTCGGCGACCTCGGTGCGCGGGTCGTCGAGCACCTCGATCGTGCCGCCGTGGAGCCCGACGGCCCACCGTGCGATCGCCAGTCCCAGGCCGGTGCCGCCGGAGCTGTCCGCGTAGCCGCCGCGCTGGAACCGCTCGAACACGCGCGAGCGGTCCTCGCGGGCGATGCCCGGTCCTTCGTCGTGCACGTCGATCCGCACGCCGGCGTCGTCGCCGGTGGGCGCTGCGCGGATGTGGATGCGTCCGCCGGCGGGGGAGTGCCGCGCCGCGTTCTCGAGGAGGTTGTGGATCACCTGGTGGATGCGAGCGGCATCGGCGGTGACGGTCAGATCCGGCGGCTCGACGTCGACGATCCACCGCGCGTCACGGCCTCCGGAGGCCAGCGCCGCCGAGTCGACCACTTCGTGCAGGAACGGGGTGAGCTCGATGTCCTCGAGGTCGAGATCGACGACGCCGGCGTCCAGCCGCGAGAGGTCCAGCAGATGGTCGACCAGGAGGGAGAGGCGCTCGGTCTCGGTGAGCGCGACCGACAGCGCGGCCGGGTCCGGCTCGGTGACTCCGTCCACGATGTTCTCGAGCTGAGCGCGGAGCCCGGCGACGGGGGTGCGCAGCTCGTGGGAGACGTTCGCGACGAGGTCCCGTCGCATCCGGTCGGTCTCCTCCAGCTCCGAGGCCATGGTGGAGAAGGCCGAGGCGAGCTGCCCCACCTCGTCCCGGCTGGTGGCGCGGATGCGCTGGGTGTAGTCGCCGCGGGCCATGGCCCGGGCGGCGGCGGTCATCTCCCGCAGCGGGGACGTCATGCCGCGGGCCAGCAGCTGGGTGACGACCAGAGCCGCGATCACGACCAGCGGGATGGCCAGCAGCGGCTCGATGCCGGCCCGGATGCTGACCTGGGTCAGCAGCGCGGCGGCGGTGACGACCACGCCCACCAGGACCCCGAGCTTGACCTTGAAGGACCGGAAGCTGTCCAGCGGGCGCACATCCAGCCGGTCCGGCACGCGTCTGCGCTGCGGGTGCGCGGAGCCCGGGTCCGCGCCGTCGTGCTCGGAGCTCACGATGCCGGGTGCGACTCGTCAGGTCCGGACTCGTCGGCCGGGTCCGCGGCGGCTGAGTCCTGGTCCCGGTCGTCCCCGGCGTCACCGCCGTCCGGATCCTCCTCGTCGTCCGGGATCTCCAGCGCGTAGCCGACGCCGTGGACCGTGCGGACCAGATCGGCGCCGAGCTTTCGCCGTAGCGCCTTGACGTGGGAGTCGACCGTCCGCGTGCCGGTGGCATCGACCCAGTCCCATACGTCGGCCAGGAGCTGCTCGCGGGTCAGCACCGTGCCCGGGGCGTTGGCCAGGCACAGCAGCAGGTCGAACTCGGTGGGCGTGAGGTGGGCGGGCACGCCCGCCCGCATCACGCGGCGGCCGGCCCGGTCGATGACGAGGTCGCCGAACTGCAGGGCGACCTGCTGCTCGCTCTCCGTGGTCGCCGGCGCCGCGGCGCGGCGCACCCGTCGCAGCAGAGCCTTCAGACGGGCGGCGAGCTCGCGCATGGAGAAGGGCTTGGTCATGTAGTCGTCCGCGCCCACACCGAGACCGACGAGCATGTCGGTCTCATCGTCCCGGGCGGTGAGCATGAGCACCGGGACGGGTTCGTCGGCCTGGATGCGCCGGCACACCTCGAGGCCGTCGAAGCCGGGCAGCATGACGTCCAGGACCACCACGTCCGGGCGCACCTCGGCGACCGTGCGCACGCCCGAGGGGCCGTCGAAGGCGGTGGAGACCTCCCAGCCCTCCGCGGTGAGGCGGTCGGCGATGGCGCGGGTGATCGTCATCTCGTCCTCGATCACCACCACGCGCACGGGCGAGGAGGGAGCGGATGATGCCTGGTCCGGGGTCGACATGGGTATCTCCTATGTCAAGCGGCTTGCGGGATGCAAGTCGTTGAGGTGGGGTTCAGTGAGATCGGGGTGTTCATGAGTGCTGCGGCGTGGGCACGGGTAAGA